>CAYYOO010000015.1:0-21351 GCA_964473335.1 uncultured Thermoplasmatales archaeon | reverse complement strand
AAACACTACCACTATAAGAACCCGGACTAAGATCAGAAGTATCAACACTAACAGTTATTGTATCATACTCACCAGAAGAACTACCACTACCAGGAATAACAGAAGTAATCCAACCAACACTCTCACTAAAACTATAATCAAGAGTACCAGAACCACTATTCCAAATATCAAAGTTGGTAAAACTTTCATCTCCAATAAACATATCACCAAAACTATGTTTTTCTGGGTTATACTCCAAAACTGGTTTTATAGTAGTAGCATGATCAGTTTTATACGAATCAGAGTAACTATATTCTCCTTCATCTTCAGCATAAGCCCATGCTGCATAATAATAAGTAACACCTGATCTAAGACCACTATGTGTAAAAGAATCACCAGAAATCTTACCATCAGAATCAATCTTAGTACCCATACCTTTCTCCCAATTGCTTATGCCAGAACCAACATTATATTCGATATATGCTCCATCAGCTCCACTAGGGATATTCCAGGTCAAATCAATCTGATCTGAATGCCCATTTGCAGCTGCTGAAAAAGAATATCCTAAGGGGTAAGGCTGAGTCATGAATGTTATTCTATTACCTGGTACTGCACTTCCACCTAGATTATGAGCACGTGCTCTGTAATGATAAAGTTCACCAGGATCTAATGTCTGGCCTCCCATAAAACTATATGAAAAGCTATTTACACCAATACCAGTCTGCCAGGAAGTATATGAACCATATGAACTAGTTTTACCATATTCAAATCTACCATCTATATTTCGGCTATCATCTCCACCACCTTCTGTAATTTCACCATTTAATGTAGCTAAAACATTACCAACATCTGTTGCCTCACAAGTGACCACAACTGGTGGCTCAACTGTAACACCTGTAGTAATAGTTCTAACTTCAGTAGTATCTTCATTTCCTATGGAGTCAATTACATGAGCATAATAATCATATGTACCACTAGAAAGACCTGAAAAAATATTTACAAAACCATCACGTGCATTGAAAGATGCTAATAATTCCTCAGGGGTTAAATCTCTATTCCAAATACGTATCTCATCTATAAGGCTACCAAAAAATGCACTATTTCTGCCATTCGTAAACAAAGATCCAATCATTGTTGAGCCAGATGTGCTGATTATACTTGTTCCATATTTATAGTCCCAGCTATTATCTTTTATTCCATTAATATAGACATTAAGATTTTGACCATCTCTCAGTGTTTCATCATAAACAGCTGCAACATGATACCATCCCTCATCTAGTCTTTCAAAGAGAGTCTCACCATTTGTCCACATCATAGAGTCTTGATATCCATAATTTAAGATAAATTGTAATTTCCAATCAAAATAAAAGGTCATTGTCATAGTACCAGGATCATAATCGTAACTCATTTCAGCAAAAATTGAGAAAAAATACTGACCTTCTTCTTTTGAAACAATTGTCATTGTATCAGGAATTTTAGGTTGTGGATCATTCATATCCCATACGATTTTATCAGGAAAAAATTCTGGAGACACATAAACCCATGCTTCAAGTGTCATCTCTCCTGTTAAATCGAAAACATCATTTGACCCGCAATCAAGATGGTCATCAACACCATCATATTTTATTCCAAAACCAAATCTCCCTTCTTCAATATTTCTATTGCCAAATTCTTCACCTTTAAAATAAGCATGATTTGAATAACTTGAACGATCTTCCACATAACTTGTTTGGTAATGATCTATAGGCCAGTAACCTATAAGGCTTTGATCCCAATCTATAAAAGCAGAAGGTGCTCTATCTTCTCCTTCTATAACTGCATCAACAGGAACCTTCTCCCCTGAAATTGTAGATCCGTCAGCTGGTGTATTTTCACCAAAATGAATATTTATCTCTGATCTTGCTGATGTTGAAGATAAAGTAACAAGTATCAAGATAAATAAAACAAAAAAGGATAAAACGAAAATATATTTTTTAGATGGGTTGATTAAAAAGTCCATTTTACTCACCCCAAAGATTTTTGATATATGGATAAAAAATCATATTATTTATTGAAAAACATTTGAAGTTATGCAAATCAATCCCATCCATCCTAAAATAGGATAATACTATTAGTACATATAAATTATGTGGTATACCATAAAGTGGATTAACTATCATGGTACAAATTTTCATTCATCACATCCTCATTGGGAGATTTGCTAAATCATATCTATTTTAACAAATCCTTACATTATATACTTTTTAAAAACTAATATATATATTTTACCTGTAAAAATAACATATAGGATTTTTTTCAATAAAAATAGAAAAAATCACAGTTTTTTACGTTTTTTTAGTATAACTAAAGTTATAAAAGATAAGAACAATAGTAAAATCTCAAAACCTGGAGTTTCAGTTTGATCACCATTACCCTCATTCAAATTTTCCTCAGTTTCATTTTTCTCAGTAGGAGTATACTTTTTTAGTTCTAAAAAATCATTTTCCACATTTTTTATTTTTGCAGATACATTTACATCCCAAGGAGTTTTAATCTCATCAAAAATAATTTTAGGTACAGTAATTATTAATGTAGAATTACTGTCTTCAATACTATAATTTACTTCTTGAAGAATGGTAAATTCTCCGACAAAGGCATTATAGTAATTTCTAAAATGAACACCCATTTTTTTATTATTTTCCAAGGATTCAACTAAAAATCTGTAAGAAATTGTATAATTATCAGGGATAATATTACCTGCTACTTTCAAAGTAAATAACAAATTTTCATCTTTTTCTTCTGTTTTTGCATATGTTATATCAATATTTTCCTCTAAAACATCTCGAGTTTTATCATTTGCTTGATAATCATATTCACCAGCAGAAGCTTGACCAATAAAAGACATTGACATCAGGCTTATAACTAAAAACACAATTATTTTTCTCATAATCTCTCTCCTTATCAAAACAACCAACTTTTTTTGTAAGAATTTAGCGATTAATAAATCTTACCAAATCATCAATATTTTCTATCGATTTACTATACCTATCTTTTTATCTGAAAAAGAATACTGTTCTCCTATCTGATCTATTTCTCCTGTATCGGGGTTATAGTAAGCTATTCCATAAACTGTAGTTGGATCATTTCCCAAGTTTAGTATACTTAAATCAGATAGGTTTAAAAAATCATTAGACGAACTCATTATTGTCTCTAAAAGTATCTCTGCTTTAGCATCAAGATCTATATCAGGTCTGTCATATACATCATATACATCATTGAATGTATAAAAAAACAGTGAAACAAAGGTTAAAACTACCCCTATACTAAAAAGTGTTTCTAATAAAACAGCACTACCAGCATTACTTTTGCTTCTGAAGAGTTTTTTTATCTTCATATTTTTAGATTCCTCCAATTATCTTATCTGGATTTTATACTCGAATGAATATTAATTTATCAGTTTTTCAATGGATTACATACAATTGAAACAAATACGTTTTCGTTGTATTTTTCATCCATATTTCTAAGAGAGATTGTTAAATTTAAATGATAAACATTTTCAATATTACCTGGATTTGCTATGAAATAGTCATTTAGTTTTATATCAAAATCTGCGTTTTGTTTGAATTCTATAGTTCTAATATCATTTTTTAAGAGATTCAACTCACTTGTTAAATTACTCATGTTTCCATAATATTTAAAATTGTTATTTTCTAAGGTTATATTTTCAGCTAAATTAAATGTTATAAGATATGGTATTATCTTTTTTAACGATAAAAACTCCTGAGCTATTGAACTGGATTTTTCACTAGCTATATCTATTGATATATTTGCTACTTCGGGAGCTAGAGATGAGATAAATATTATTGATATAAACATTACAACTCCAGCTATAACAATCACCTGACTGTTTTTATCATTTAATAGCAGTCTATTGTATCTGTTTTTTGTTTTTTTTCTATTTTTTTTGTTCATTTTTTTAACCTTTAAACTATTAAGTTTCCCATAGTTCAACAACTACAGAATAAACAGAACCATCATACTCATCAAAGACTTTTGATAGATCGCATTTATTATTATAGTACCTGCCGTCTTCATAAAAACCGGTCAATAATTCATTTTCATTATCCCTAAACACAGAAGGTATTGCAACAAAATGAGTTGAGATTACAAGTGATTTACTTGTAGCTAATGGTTGAGGGTTTGTTGATAATGTATCGTAGTTATTTGTACTTGAGTTACACCAAAACATTGATTTTGTAGAGTTATGAATCCAAATATTGTACTCTGAATATATGTTTAGAAGGCTGTCAAACCTGTTAATTAGGTTCTCATAGTCGTTTGTAAGAATATAATGGCTAAGTTCGTTTAAGCCATAATTTTCATAATTTGTATTAATACTATAGTTTTCTGACATAGTGTAAAGTGCATTGTCTGTATCTATTTTTTGTGTATCTGTATATACATTTGAAACCGAGCCTGAGGGTGCTATCATGTACAAAAATATCAAAGATAGAACAATGAATATAGCAAAAATTATTGATTCAATTATCATAATTTGGGCTTTATCATCCATATATACTAGCACCTTCCACTGAAATTCCCTTATTTCCTTTTTGCACAGTAATTGAGTTAACTTGCCATGGTGAACCACTAAATTTTAAACCTAGATCGCCACCGCTTGAATGCTCATAGCTAAACCATACTGTCTTAAATTCCCCAGCTTCTGTATATGGAACTATTGCAACTGTATCTGAATTAATTTTTATAGTTGTTTGCATGCATACACTTGAATAATCGCCCTTTGTAACAGAAAAAGTATAAGTTCCTTTCTCTAAATTTTTAAAAGTTAATGTTTTTTGATCGTTTCCATAGTGAAAATCACACAAAAGAGGATTTGCAAATTCTATATCCTCCCTGTGAGTAGCATGATTAGCACTCCAAGTATATAAATTGGTTTCTCTGTACTCGTCTTTAATTTCCATTGGGCCAATCGATACATCAATCAAGCTAGGTATTTTCATAATTCTTAACCAGTCGATAGTAACATCTCCATTAAAACCTCCAGTTGGTCCTGACAGCTCAATTTTACCATATTTATATGGTTCACCAACAGCATCATCACCTGCATCAGGATAGGTATCCATAATAGAGCAGTTACCAAAAAATGTAAAATTACTGTAGTTGAAAACATTTGTATTTAGTAATGTAACATTAGTATAGACTCCGGGGTCATATGTATATTTTACAACATAGATATAATTTTTAACTCTTAACCATTTACTCAACCTAGAACTTTTTATTGTCTTAATATTTCTATTTGTTGATCCGTTTTTAGAAATTGAAATTTTGCTAGGGGAAGTATGATTTAAATATATTTGATAGAAATCATTTCCATTTTTTAAAAGAGAAATTTTATTTTGGCAAGACTTTTCAAATTTCTCTTTTATTTCAACAATATACATTGCCTCGCTTTGATTAACTCCATTATCAATATGATCTGGATCTGAAATACTAGGTATTAGATTACCTTTTGAGACAATAGATTCACTTTTTCCAATTATAATTTTTCCATTAGAAACAGTTGGAAATCCCTCTTTCGTCCAATTATCTAAATTATTAAAATCTTCAAAAAATAATGATATATCTGAGATAGAATACTTCTCAAATGTATTTGATCCATAATAAAGATAGATGTATTTTGTTGTATCTTTTTTAATGCTTAAATTCAAATATATCAATGATTCTCCATCTGGATTCCAATAATCTACATAGTATGGCCTGAACCTATTATCTAGATCTTCTTCTTTTGGATCATAAAAAACAAAATTTGTCTTAATTTTTGATGAAGATAAATAGGTACATTCAACTTTACTATAATCAATATTATCAACAGAAAGGCTGAGTTTAACACTAACATTTTTTAAATCATAAGTATTAGAATTAGCAACCTTTATAGGTAATCTATAATTATACTCATCTAAATCATTTTCATCTGGCCAGTCTGGACCTGAAACTCCATCTAGAACCATATAATAATCTGACCCTACAGGAGAATGACTGGTAATATTTCCTGTACCGAAATCTAATTTATATAAATAATCAGGCCTATTAAA
The DNA here is from genome assembly GCA_964473335.1 of uncultured Thermoplasmatales archaeon. GTDB lineage: Archaea > Thermoplasmatota > E2 > DHVEG-1 > DHVEG-1 > CAYZTD01. Next base: position 15,280 of record CAYYOO010000015.1, on the reverse strand, counting down.
AGCAAAATTTATCCTACCAGATGCACCATATACTCGATCATTTTCTAGATTTATCTTTACTTCATCTAGATATTGAAAAGATGCTTTCTTTGAAATAATACCATTTGTACCATTAACATATACATAATTATCTACAATCTCAATATAATAATCAACACCTGCAATCTTATGAGGTATACTAATTGTTTTATTATAGTTTAAACCTATATCTGAACGTATCATTGTCAATGCTTCCGTTAAAATATAGCTAATTTTATTTGCAACAAGCTGAGCATTTTGTCCTGCGATATCCTGTGTTTTATCTTCAATTAGTATATTTGTATAAAAAATAGAGCTAGATGTAACCATAGTTATAAGAGTGATAGAAAAAAGGTATGCAAGTACGTTTGAAACACCATTTTTGTTTTTGAATATATTTTTCATGCTACCTCCAAAGATACATCGCAGTTTGATTGGATAAATGTAAAAATAAAATTATCCTGGTTTGTTATGTATAAGGTTTCTTTTGCATCACCCGTATCATAGGTTTTATACCCTAATATATCTGTAAAATATTCTCTCCATGCATTTTCTGATTTTTTATTTCCTGATACATTTATTTTAAATGTATTTACAATATTTGCCTTATCCTCCCGGATGAAGGTTTCATTGTTTTTAATATTAAACTTAATAGTGCTTGATTTTTGGTTAATCTTTTCCAGGTTCATATTAATTGATACTGGTGTTTGATCAATTCCACCCCAGCTAACAGCTGTTACATCTTTGTCTATTAGTTTTATTAAATGAATATATATCAAATTTTTTTCAGCGATAAAATTAGGAAGATTCTGAATAGAGTTTTCTGATATTACTGCTCCATTTTCAATGGAGACTCTGTATGATCCCTCTGAGTAATCATTGTATACTATTGCACCTATCTCAAAATACCATATCATTCCAATTATTTCATTTGAACTATCTTTTACAACTATTTTTATTGCATTATTCAATGGATCATTTACAGTTATTGTACCCTCATCAGCTGGTGCAGTTTTAGTAACCTTTGTGCTCTGACCTAGATAATGTATCTCTACATCTTGAGCAGTACCATCATTGTAAAAATAAAACTTATTATAGTATTCATCAAAAAAACCTGATACATTAAAATCAAAACCTTCTCTTAAAGAATAATAAAAAACAAATCTTGTTTCTGATGAAGAAACACTAATTGTCCCTAGATCCAAAGAAAACCTAATATTTTTACTACTGTTGTATCCTTGTCCTACGACATCTTCAATAATTAAATCACCTATCAAGTTAAACTGAGAAAGAGCATTTTCAGCACGGTTATATGCCTTGTTTTTATTTATCTCAGGTATTCCCCAAACTAAAACAACACTTATTGTAGATACCATTATTATAACTACAAGAATTAGAGAAATAACATCTGACACAGCAGAGCTATTCTTTGATAGCTTTAATTGTATTATCGAGCATCCCACCTCTTAGCTAATATAAGTAATAAATAACCTTTTATTTAAATTTGACCTATATAAAAGGATTTATAGCATCAATATAGTAAGTAAAAAAAATATAGATAGAAAAAATTAGTACTTAAAATAACTACTCATAACATTATGTACAAAAGAAAGCTTTAAACCCTGATCAGAACCAATATAATACAAACCATCTGAAGAGCTATCTTGAAAATTATATGTATTTTTATAGTGCTCTTTTACTAGATCCGATAGATCTTGATCATCATAGATTTCCCAATAAAAATTATATACATTTCTATCCACTTCACGACTGTTTTTATATAAAATCGAGGATTTCATTTTAAAATCGGTACTACCGCTAAAAGACATAGAAGAACTAGTAGTCTTTGTTTGAATATAGTCAATAGATAAACTATTATCAATTTCTTCTAAACTTTCAGATACCTCTTTTACATATCTATCATTATAAGCAATATAACAGACAAGGTTGTTAATCATGGTTACCTTCTTTGATTTATCAGATAGGCTAAACTCAGGTCTATCATAATCAAAAACCCATATCTTTCCAAATACACCATTACTGTCTTTTAGATAGATACATACTGCACCTGTAAAAGGCCAATTCTCTGTTGAATTAAATTCATTTCCAGTTTTTGTTAAATCCTCCAGATAAAATGTATCACCTGGTGCTGGTTCACTATATTCTTGGTTGTGTACTAAAACATCTCTTCCATTTATATTTACAAAATAGTTATCATATGGCTCTACATCTAGATCAAAAACTGTTTCTTTTTCATAGATTTTTTCAATACTATCTATAGTTAAAAATTCAGAGTTTTTATCAAATAATCTATCACCTATCTTTAGCATCTCAGCGTTAACCCATCTATCGTTAGTGTAAAATTCATGGTTAGGCGTTACTTTTAACTGGTTATTGATAAGGATATAATAGTCATAATTAATATCTGTTTTTTTATAGGAATAAACATGTTTGACAGTTGAATTAACAATTTTGTTAGTTTTAAAATCGTATGATTTTATATTATCTCCAATAGCTATATCTTCTATATTATAATAACAACTATTCTTTCCAAGAATTTTTGTATTATTTAAAAAACAATTTTCATTTACAACTATAGTTGACTTACTTCTTGATCCACTAAGAGTAACGCTGTTTCCGTTCTTAGTTATACTAGTTGTTATATCTAGTACAGCACGCACCTGGTCACTGGGCGGGGCTTCCCATCCAAATTTACATGTACCCTTGTCATATTTGTGACTATCGCAACCTAAATTAGGATCTTTCCACCACCAATTATCAGGTGAACTCCAAGAAAGAGTTGTATCATCATCATATGGGCTCCAACATTGTGTACCTCCACCGCAATCTGTATATTCAATTATCTGAAGCTCGTTTAACCAATAGCATTCCTTTTTTGTTCTACCATAACTTTGTAAATATTCAATAGTATCAGGCCCGCCTACACCAAAATCAAGTGATATATCTGTTTTTATATTTTCAATTACCTTACTAGCAGTTGCAGTCTCTCCCTCACTATCTGTAATAGTAACAGTAAATGTTTTTGACCCAATATATGGATCACCAGTCCAAGTAAATTCTGAACCATCAAAGTTAGGAAGATTCCACTGATATTGATAAGGAGGTGTTCCACAATATGCATTAGCCCGTATTCTAACTCCTCCCCCAATAGCAGTATTACAAGAAGTAAAATCATTACCTGAGCGCTCCCATCCGTAATACAAAGGATTATAATCAGCATAAATAGTTGCAGAAAAATCTAGATGCACCCTAACTATCAAAGTCTTTTCCCGAGTATTCCCAAGACAATCTGTAATTGTGCAGATAATTGTGCGAATACCTTCACCATTATAATAATCAAAACATATATTCGCCGAATCTTCCGTTCCCCAACCGTAAGTATCACCATCTATCATAGACTCCCACTGATATGTGAAAGGACTAATAAGGTCTTCATTATCAGGTATAGTGATTGAATAATCTTCACATATATAAGGGCCACACATAAAAACATCGGTAGGTCCAGAAATCCAGCTATCCTGTCCACCCGAACCTCCACCCCCGCCAGATTTAGGATCAACTTCAACAGTAGTATAATCTCGATTTATACAGCCATCAGAATCCTTTACCGTTAAAATAACATCATATGTACCCGGGCTAGAATAAACATGAGTGGGACTAACACCATTCTCCGTTTCTCCATCACCAAAAGACCAGGTATAGTTACTCAAACCATAATCGGGATCATAACTACCCGAACCATCAAAAGTAATATTTTCTGTAGCAACACCACTATAAGGGCCACCTGCATCAGCAACAGGAGGACGGTTATAATGAATATCATACCAAGGGCTACTATCTAAAGTATTGTCATATTCATCATACAAGGTAATCTTATATTGTTCATCACCGGCAAGAACAATACCTGCAGGAAGAGAAACAAAATCCTGATCATCAATAGCAACATAAGTCAAAATATCAGGTCCAAAATCATCAGTAAAACTAAAAAGATAATCACCAAGAACAGGACCATCCGAGGAAGAGATAGATGTTACATCTAAATATCTACCAAAAAAAACAGGATAAACAAATTCAATCTCACCAGGTGGATTGCTAGGAATATCGTTTTCTTTGATTTTTGTATTTATATCCTTTGTTAACTGAAAAGAACCATCTATCAAAGTATTATTAATAAAAAAGAAATCATTATTAGCAGTAACAGGACTCAAAATCGTTCCATCCGGACGTCTATTTATGGTAAAAGGCAGTACTGCTGATAGATCATTAAAATGTCCCAAACGATAAATATAAACAGTAGCTTCATTAGATAAAATGCCTGTACCATCTCTAACTGTGTAATTAAAAAAATCACAATTAATATTACTACCAAATGGGCTAACCCAGTTACTTGCAGTATAATTTAAAACAATACCTTTACGAGATCTTACTGGTTCAACAATTCCAAATTCTGGATTTTTAGTAATAACTACATCAGATAAATCAACAGTGCTACTAGATATAGTATTATAGGGATCATAATCATAATCATTATCTAAAACATCAATAGATACTTGTCCATTACCATCAGATATTTCAATCTCTGCAAAATCAGTATAGGCAACAGGTGGAGTATGCGGAGGAGATTCATAAAAAAACTCCCAGCCCGAATTTGAGCTTATCGAATTTAAAAGATTTCCAACATTATCTGTATATTCCATATTCAACTCTCTTTCGTCTCCACATTTAAACTCAACTGTAGCATAAGATACAGATAGGTCATTATCAGGTCTGACCCATAACGTAGTATCTGGTAGAGTAGAATCCCTTACGGTCATATTTTCATAATCTGAAAAATCAATAGATAAATTACCAGAATAAATCGTTCCACTGTCACCAACTGTTATCTCACCACCAGAAATATCACTATTACCAGCAGCATCAAAAACAGTGATACTATATGAAAGAATAGTCTCCTCAGAGCCAGAAACAAAAGTATATTCCCAACGACTTCTGCTAATATTATACGAAAGGCTGTTAGAGGAGCCTCCATCAACACTGATCAAAGCCCTATTTACACCTATATTATCTGTTGCCTGAGCCCAAAGACAAACACTGCTATCCTTAGAAACAAGAACATCCCTACTAAAATCTGTAATAGTTGGTGGATCATTATCAAAAACATTAATCTCATAGCTAGGAGAAGTAATAGATACATCAGCAACATCAAAAACCTTGACATAATAATTATAATCACTTACATTATCAGAGGAAGAAATATACCTATATTCCCAATGATCATTATCTTCATTATATACCATATCATATATATCAGAGCCAATATATATCTTTACACTATCAATTCCTGTATCATCAGTAGCGTTTATCCATATTACTTTAGAATCACCCGTCCCCACAGAAAAATCACCAAGACAGTCTTCTATCTCTGGAGGATCATTTTCTTTAAGCCAATATGCTGTAGCATTTACATCATTTATATCTACACCCTCTAAATCAGAAATAGAAAACTTGTTATTTGAATCATCCAAGCCATCTACAGTAAAATTATATCCTTTTTTTGTTGAATAATAAAAAATATTACGATTATTATCTACAGAATCCGAATCATAACTTCCCAAGTCACTAATTGGTTTTTCAAATGAATTAGCATAAGATCGGTCCATCGACATGTCTCCATTATGAATAGATAGAGGAACCTCAGAACTATCACCAAAGGTAGACTTTGATAGATCATCAAAAGTAGTAGATAAATATTCAAGCTGAGAACCTACTTCACCTAGTGCTACTTTAGATTTTTCTTCATCGAGATAATTATATGAAAAATAAATAGCAGTACCCACAGAACCTACGATAACTACAACACTTAAGAGAAAAGATATTACTGGTGTAACAGCATATCTTAATCTATTTGATCTGTTCATTTCCACATACCACCTAAACTATTATATGTACTTGTTGTTATAATCTTTAGATAATAATTTATAAGCTTATGGCGTAAAAATAACAATTTGACAAAATAATATTTAATATTTTTGTTTTTATTATATTCCATTTTTTCTCTCCATATAATCTATCTATTTAAAGGGAATGCGTGTATATTTTTTGCAATTATTGCAATAAATTATTATTCTACCGTTTCTAATTCTTGTTCTACCTGTTTTATCTGGTAATATATAGCTATAACAATGTTTACAAAAACGTCTTTTATATTTTACTGGTATTTTTACTAGATATTTCATAGATATTTTTCTAGCTAGCACTACATACCTATCAGCGAGTCTAAAATCATGTTCCATTGCTTTATTATATGCTAGTTCAAATAATTTTTTTATTCTTTTTTTTGCAATTTCTTTTTGTATTTTTTTGTTTTTATGTGTTTTTCTTCTCATTATTTTTTACCAACAAACAAGTTAGCATTTGAATCACTGATTTTTATTATTCTTAACTAAATTTTTTAGTATAATCAGAAACTAAAATTATTTTTTAGCACCCAAATATATTTCATCCCTTTCTCCAGCTTATATATTGTAATAATTTGGCTCTTATTTATTTTTATTGGTAAAAATAAGAGTCAAAGATATAACTACATTTTAAATAATAAAAAATAGAAATAAAAAATTATATACCCATAACAATAAACTTAAAAACAATCCAAGTAATAAGAAGCATAATAAAAACATGCTTCACACCAGATATTACGTTACCCTCTTCAAAAACACCAGTAATAACACCCATAAAACCAGATTGAACTAGATTTGCAGTAAAAAACATCAAAGTAACAGTAGCAGGACTAACATCACTGCTTCCGCCCATACCAATATCTCCACTCATCTTAGTACCAAGCATACTTGGAATAAGAGTTTTTGAAAGAATGACAATGATAAGTAAAAATACGAACATGCCAACATAAACCACAGCAACATAAGCCATCATATTGGTTCTTCTCTCTGAATCAATTAGCTTAAGTTCTCTTGCATTCTTTGAGGCCGCATCCAAAACATCAGCAACATTACCACCGCTTCTACTAGCTTCAATAATAAGAGAAATAGTTCTCTTCACAAGCTTTGTATTGATCCTTTTTGAAAAAGCACGAAGAGCATCCTCAACACTACTACCCCAGGATATCTGCCTACTAATCTTTTGGATCTCCTCAGTTAAAACACCATAATTACCCTTAGAAGAATACATAATTGCACGAGTAAATGTCATACCAGCACGCCTAGATTCAGCTAGATCCCTGATAAAATCAGGAAAACGCTCATCAATTTTTCTGACCTTTCTAAGCCGCAAAAACTCATAAAAACCAAAAATACCAGTACCTACAATCAAAGCTAAAACAACAAAATCATACCAAGTACCAATATAAATAGTGCCTTCACCAAACTTTAATTCAGAAGGGGCAAAGAAACCAAAAAATGAAAAAAGTGCAAGAATTACAAAAATAATTGCTGGAATAATAGCAGAAAGATACACGATAAAACGTGTCATCTGACCTGTTTGAATCAACTTAGTTATGAAACTAGGTTTTTTCAAAAAACCAGTTTCTTCTTGATTTTTAACCAATCTATACCCTCCCCGACATTGAAGACAATATGTATGCAAAAGCAATATGGATGATAGGAATAATTATACCAATAAAAACATACATAAATGCTAAGTCACCAGCCTTAAGACCCGTAATAATCATAAGAAGCGGGATAATAATAATTACAATCAAAACTCCAGCCACAGCCGCAGTAACATAGGTTTCAGCCATAATACCAAGACTTTCGATTAACTGCTTTTGTGCGATCCTATTTTCTCTAGCATACTGATCAGCCTTAGACATAAAATAGGGTTTTAACGCCCCACCCGACTGAACAGTAACAATAGCACCCTGTAAAAATTCCTTAAATTTCTCAGATGGAGTCCTATTGATATTTGCCTTTAAAGCAGAAATGATATCGCGCCCTAAAAGACCTACATCACGATATATCCACAAAGCCTCCTCACGGATCTCACCATAGATTCTTTGTTTAGAAAGACTCTTAAATATCTCAGTTGGTGTTATACCAGCAGAGCTCATAGCTGAAATAAAATTCAATGCATAGGGTAGATGCATGTTAATTTTTTTACCTCTTGCTTTTGCTTTACTTGCAGGAAGATTCATAAGAAAAAAATAGGCTCCCGCTGTAATTGCCACAGGTAAAAGAACAAAAAACAAAGCAAAAACCATAGGGGGAGAAATAAAGATAAACAAAGTCAAAAACAAAAATGAGCTGATAACTGCAGCAAGAATTGTATTAAGCCATACATAAGATAGATATGCTCCGGCTCTCATTTCTATGTGAGCGGTTTCAAGATTATTTTTCAACTTTTCAGTAACAATATTTTCTGCAATATGTCCAAACCATCGGTAACACATTTTTTGATAACTGTTAAGAGGTATTCTCCTCACCTTCCAAACTTATTTTATTAATTATTTCTCTTACATTTCTTAATTTCTTTTTTAATTTTTTTAGCAGTTTTTTTGTTTAAACCTTCAATTTTTGTTAATTCATCCAGAGTTATATTTTTGAGATCTTCAATATTATGTATGTTATTATCAATTAATATTTTCTCAGTGTCTATATTAATACTTTTTATGTTTTTAAATGCTTCTTTATTATCTAAGTCTTTTTTTTTCCTTTTTTATTTTTTATCGGTATTCTTAATTTCTTTAAGAAGTTCTTTAGCAGTTTTTTTACCAATGTTTTTTACTTTACATAAATCCTTTAATGATGCTTTTTTAAGTTTTTCTACAGAATCATAACCTGCTTTAATTAATCCCTCAGCATTTTTATTATTTAAACTTTTTATATCCTTAAAGACCTCGTTTCTATCTAAATCAAGTATCTCTTCGACCTTATGATCATTTTTATTGAAATCTTTTATCAAATTTTTGTTATCTTTGGAAACAGCATCTTTATCATATTTATCTTCTGCTTCCTTCATTTTTTCAACAAAATCCTCAGGATTATCTGAATACCAAGCAACAACCTTAGAAACTTCAGTATAGGTTCTAATATTTTTGTCTTTCATCCATTCTAATATTTCAGCCCTTGTTTTAATCTCTTTACTAATCTTATCTTTTGATAAATCCCATCGAGCGCGAATCCCTTCAAGGACATAGCTTTTACCAGTATATATAAATTTATCTTCAATCGGGTCCCATCGAAATACTTCATTAGTAAGAATCTCTTTAGTAGTTGGATCGATATCAATTACTTCAATTACCTGTTTACACCTGCGAACTCTTTTGCCTTTCACCCTTGTTGTTATATGAATTGAAATAACATCTAAAGATTGAAGCATTATTCGGGGAATATCAATTGGTTTACCTTCTAAGCGATGAATTAATGATTTAGCTGAATCAGCATGAACAGTACTATATGTAGCATGCCCTGTAGCCATAGCCTGAAACAACACATACGCTTCCTTACCGCGGATCTCACCGACAATAATATACTCAGGACGCTGACGCAACGCTGCCTTCATAAGATCATACATATCAATTGAACCAACACCATCATCAGAAGCAGAACTTTCACTACCAAAACCAGACCTAGCAACACCAGGGATCCAATTAGGATGAGGAAGATTAATCTCACGTGTTTCTTCAATACTAACAATCTTTGCATCCCGAGGAATAAACAAAGATAGAGCATTAAGAACAGTAGTTTTTCCTGATGCTGTACCACCAGCAATCAGAGCATTAACTCTGTTTTCAACTGCAAGCCAGAAATAGGCCATGATCTCTGAAGAGACAGTATTAAGAAATATAAGATCAGGGGGGGTAAACGGATCAGCGCGGAATTTACGAATAGTAAAAGTCGAACCCTTGGTTGTAACCTCAGTACTAAGAGTCATCTGAATACGGGAGCCATCAGGCATAGTTGCATCTAGCATCGGTTCAGCGATACTGATATGTTTACCACATTTCTGAGCAAGTCTAACAACAAAAAACGATAACTCTTCTTCATCTTTGAATTCAACATTACTTCTCACAGAGCCGTATTTACGATGATAAAGAAAGATCGGAACCTCAGCTCCATCACAAGAAATATCCTCAATATTAGGATCACGCATCAAAGGATCAATTTTTCCATAACCAAGAGACTCACGTTTGATATAATAAAGTATTTTCTTTTTTGAAATGTCATCTATATCAAGTTCATAGTTCAAGATGATATTTTCAACCTGCTCTTTGAGATATCTTTCTATTTCCATTTTGTCGAGTTCATCAAGTCTGAGATTAAGTGATTTCATTAGAGTTTCCCAGATAAAATTTAGTATCTTTTGTTCTTCATCAGACAAAAAAGGCTCAACAACTTTATAGAACTTTTCCAAAGTATCCTTATTCTTCATTATTTTAGCATAGGCATATGGTTCATTAAGAGGATAAAAATCAAGTTGATCTAATTCCTCAGAAAAGCTAACAGTACCAGATCTACCGCAATTAGGACATTCGATTTTTACCTTTTTACCTGGTTTACCCTCACAAGTAATTTTTGTATGACAGCCAGGACAAATTGCTATTTTTTTCTCCATTATTTACTTTCCTTATTTATTTTTGCAAAAATCTCACCTGGATTATCCAGATATCTAGAAACATTATGAGCAACCTCTCTAAAACCTCTTAAATTATTTTCATTCATGTAATCTATTAGTTTTTTACGCTGATTTAACTCATTTGTAATTTGATCTCTAGATAAATCTTTTTCAGCTCTGATACGTTCAAGAACATAGCTTTTACCAGAATACAAAAATTTATCTTCAACTGGATCCCAACGAAATGCCTCATTAGTAAGAATCTCTTTAGTAGTTGGATCGATATCAATTATCTCAATTACCTGTTTACATCTTCTCGCTCGCTTATTATTTACTTTTGTAATAATATGCAATGAAACAACATCTAAAGATTGAAGCATCACACGAGGAATATTAATTGGTTTACCCTCAAGACGATGGATTAAAGATTGAGCTGAATCAGCATGAACAGTACTATATGTAGCATGGCCTGTAGCCATAGCCTGAAATAACACATACGCTTCACGACCGCGGATCTCACCGACAATAATATACTCAGGACGCTGACGCAACGCTGCCTTCATAAGATCATACATATCAATTGAACCAACACCATCATCAGAAGCAGAACTTTCACTACCAAAACCAGACCTAGCAACACCAGGGATCCAATTAGGATGAGGAAGATTAATCTCACGTGTTTCTTCAATACTAACAATCTTTGACTCGGGTGGAATAAATAAAGATAGAGCGTTTAAAGCAGATGTCTTACCTGATGCAGTACCGCCAGCAAACAACATGTTAACCCCATTTTCAACGGCTAGCCACATATAAGCAATCATCTCAGAGCTCATAGTGTTAAACTCAACCAAGTCAGGTGGTGAAAACGGATCAGATCTAAATTTACGGATAGTAAACGTACTACCATGTGCTGTAATCTCATCACTAAGAGTCATCTGAATACGGGAGCCATCAGGCATAGTTGCATCGACCATGGGGTTTGCTATACTGATATGTTTACCACATTTCTGAGCAAGCCTGAATACAAAAGAAGAAAGCTCTTCTTCATCATTAAACTGGATATTACTTTTCAAAGAACCGTATTTTCTATGATAAAGAAAGATCGGAACCCCTGCTCCATCACAAGAAATATCTTCGATATTAGGATCTTTTAACAAGGGATCTATCTTATTGAAACCTAAATGATTTTTGCTCATAAAATATATAATCTTTTCAAAGGATGTTTCATTGATTTCTAGATTGTATTCTTTTACAACTTTTTCTATTTGGTTTGCAAGATAATCATCTTCACCCCTTTTTTCAAGGGTTTCAGTCTCAATTCCCATATTAAAAATGGTTTCATAGATAAAATCAAGGGTTTTTTGTTCCTCCTTGCTCATTTCTACTTCAACAAGAAAATATCTTTTTTCCAGTGTTTCTTTTTCTCTTAAAACCTCAACAAAGGCAAAAGGCTCATGTAGAGAATAAAAATCAAGTTCTTGCCAGTCGTTTTCAGAAAAACCAAGATCAGATAGTTTAACAGAATCGACTTTCAGAGAATCTTTAGGAAGCTCAACATTCTTAACTTCACCATATTCATCAAGATCAACATCCCCATGAATCTTATCAGTAAAATTTCCAGATAAATCTTTTTCTTTTTCTACCACGTGAGGACTCCACCCAGGGAATGAGGATTCTTCATCAAAAAAGACATGTTCATGTTTTGAACTCTTACCTATATTCAAAGATGAGGATTGTACAGGTTGATTTTTTGTTTTGTTATCTGCTGTGCCATCTGGTTTATTTTCTATTTTTTTGAGATGTTCGCTCGCAAGATCAAGAGCGCGCTCTTCAAATTTTTTTTCGTTTTCATCTGATTTTTTGTTTTGAAACTTTTCTATATTTTTTTCAATCAATTTTTTTTCTTGATTCTTACTTCTAGGAAAATTTTCAACTCTAAATGTTGGTTTATTAACTTGAGGAGCAGGAGGTACAAAATCTTCATCCAGTTCAGGTTTTTTTGTATCTAACTCTTTTTTTTCTAATTCACTAGATTTTTTTTCCTTTTTTGATTTTAAACTTGGAAAAAACTTAAAAAAAGAATTTTTAGTTTGTTCGACCTTATTTTTCGGTTTTTCAGAAGGTTTTTTCTTCTCTTTGGAGAGATTAAATGGTTTACAAATAAACTCTTTTGGTTCCTCAGTTGATCGGTTAATTTCATCTTTTAGTGAATTTTCTTTAGGTTTTGTTGATTCTTTTAAATTTAATTTTTTATCTACCTCATCAACAATTTCTTCATATTTTTTATCTTTACCTAAATTATCTATTTTCTCTTCAGTTGAACTGTCAATATTTGGTTTCTCATTTTCTTTTTTATCTTTTTTTCCAAACTTTAAGCGTATTTTTTTAACTGTTTTTTCATATTCTTCATCTGAAGTATCTTTATCAATCGGATTAATTTTTTGAGGTTTTTTTCCTAGATTCTTTCTAGCATCATTAATTATCTCTCCACTGAACAACTCATTTTTCTTCTTTTTTTTCTGTTTTTGTTTGACATAATATAATTTGTTTTTTTGGTCTGAAACTACAGAAAAGCGACTAATCTCTTTTTCTTTATTATGCGTGTCCTCTAACTTTACTTTGTTTTTCAGAATGATTTTATTAATTACAGCATCAATTTCCTTTTTATCAAAATCAAAAGGAACAACATCTTTACTCTTTGATTTATTTTCCAATAAATCTCCTCCTGGAATCTAAAAAAATCAATTTCTTAATACTAATACTTAGCATGCGCATCCCTATAACACTTCCAAGATATATTTTAAATTTAGTCGACAATCTAATGTCATAAATTATATTGTCGTGTACATCTCATCCAACTACTTTTTGTTATACTTTAAATGCTATTTATAACTTTCTTTAATTTGAAAAAAAGGCTTTTATTTGTATAATTCATACAATTTAATAATCAGTTTCAAATTATCCTTTTTAAAAACAAGGGCTTGTAAGGTAGTCTGGATATCCTACCGGCCTTCGGAGCCGGTAACTGGGGTTCGAATCCCCACAAGTCCGTTTATCTTACTGTTTTTATTTTTGACAAAGAGCTTGAAATGTTAAAGTATCACCAAACATTTAAATAGTATAATTTACAGAGTATATCTCAAAGGAATCTGGAAAAAACAAGAAAACACTGTTTTTTCTTCCTTTCATCTTTACCATCCACCCCTTCCAGGTTCCTTCTCCCTTCTCTCTCAAAAATTTTCTCTCTCTAATTAAACGAGGTTAGAATAAAATAAATAAAAAAAGTAAAAAATTAAGCAAACTTGCCGCGCAATTTTCTTCTCTCAACCTTTACATTCGAAGGTGAGATTATCATAAGGTTGTTACCAATGCCAGCAATATCGCCATTGATTTCTTTAGTCATCTTCTTTAGATCACTAGTGATCCTTTTCAAGATTACTTCCTCATCAGCGATAGGAGTAAAATCAAGAATCAACACATTACCGCCATATACATAATCAGTAAATTCTTTTAAATCTTCATATCTTTGAATTTCGCCAACTCTAACAAACATATTAGCATTTACTTTATCGCCTGTTTGCTCGACATATTTTTCAAGATCTACGTAGCCTTCTACATCCCCTGATTTTTTATCACCAAAAATCTTATTGACTATTCCCATAATAATTACCATCTCCCGATAGGTGTTTTACAAAAGGATAATATATATTTGTCTTTATAAACTTTTGGCGAGAAGGTTATATAGCTTGTCCCCAACATAAAAAATAGTCTCACAAGCCCTACCCTCATTTTTATTTTTCATATCAATTCCATCTATTAAAGCAAAACCAACGGCAAGAGGTTTTTTATTTCTTTCATCACAAATCCAGATCTGATCATCCTTTAATATATCCTCATCACAATCAACAATCCCAGGACTCATGACATCCGCACCATTAGTTACAAATTTCACTGCACCCATATCAACAACCACATAACGGTTCTTAGGTTGAAATCTATTTAATCCAAATAAAGTAAAAACTAGTTTTGAATCAATATACACAAAACATGGTTCATCATCAATAAAAACAAATCTTTTATCATCAATAACACCACTTTCAATAATAGAATCATCAAAATTAAAATCACAATCAAAATTTTCATTTAATTCATCTTTAAGATTTCTAATTTCCTTATTTTTCAACCTATGTAGGTTTTTGATCTTAATATCCATCAAATAAAAATAATAAAGAAATTGTTGTTTAAATTTTTCTAAATAAAATAATAAAATCTACAAAACTCTTATAAATAAGATGTATATTTCCCAATTCCAAGGAACCAATATGGATAAACCACTAAAAATATTACACGGAAGCCTAAACAACCGAGTCATGGTAGAACTAAGAAGCGGAAGATCATATCATGGAATTCTTGATGGATATGATGTTCCACACATGAACCTAGTTTTAAAAAATGCTGAAGAAATGGTAAACAATGAACCAAAAGATAAACACAACATGGTAATAGTTAGAGGCGACAATATAATATATGTATCACCATAATGTTAGGAGAAGATATCTATGAGTAAAGGAACAGCTTCAAAGATGGGTGGGAAAAAAACCCATACCATTTGCAGACGTTGCGGAAAGCACGCATTTCATACACAAAAAAAGGTATGTGCAGCTTGTGGTTTTGG
>CAYYOO010000014.1:0-28751 GCA_964473335.1 uncultured Thermoplasmatales archaeon | reverse complement strand
AAATAACCAAAAAAGCTGCAAAAAGATTTAGGGAAGCTTAATGAATGAAGTTGGTTCTTGATGCAAATATACTTATATCTGGATTACTGAAGAATGGGATTACTAGGGCAATAATGCTTAGTGATAAATTTGATTTGTACACATCAAATTTTATTTTTTTAGAATTTTTAAATCATATAAAAGAACTATCTAAAAAAGTAAAAATAAGCAAAGAAGAATTAAAAGATCTAGCTGAAACTTTAATTGTCGAATCAGAATTAAAAACTATATCAAAAAATCAAGTAAAAGATTTTATTGATACAGCCAACAAGATTTCACCAGATATAGACGATGCATTATATTTTGCTGTAGCTTTGAGAATAGATTGTGGCATATGGTCTAATGACAAAGAATTAAAAAATCAAAAGATAGTGAAAGTTTATTCTACTCAAGATATAATCAAAATTTTAAAAAATTATTGAAAATGTAGTAAGATATCCTCATTATGCCAAAAACAATAGATCGGATAAAGAAGAAGGAATTGTAATAAAAGGAGATGAAAGCTTATTAAAATATATTTTAGTGCCGATTGTCATTTCGACCATGCTAATATTATAAAATATGCAAATAGACCTTTTTTAAAAAAAAGAGATATTACAACTGAAGGACACTGGGCATCTCAAGATATTAAAAATAAACGTTGTAAATCAATGAATGATGAAATTATTCAACGGTGGAATAATGAAGTTAACCAAAATGACATTGTATATCATCTTGGTGATTTTTCATTCAAAGGTAGAAAAAACGCAGAAAAATTCGAAGAGAAACTAAATGGTAAGATTATTCACATCATTGGAAATCATGATAGAAATAGTGGTGTGAAAAGTTACATTATAACTGCATTTTTAGAGTTTGGAAATAAAATTGTTTTAGCTCAACATCATCCTCCCAGGAGTATTGATGAAATTCCAAAAGATTGTGATTTTGTTATCTGTGGTCATGTTCATGATAAATGGAAACACAAATTTATTGAAAATATTCCGGTGATAAACGTTGGAGTTGACGTATGGAATCTTTCACCAATCAAGGTAGATAATCTACTGAAATATTATAACAAAATTAAGAAAGAGTTTAAATGATTTAAAATTAGGCAAGAATACCTTCTATTTCATCGATCAAAGGTGGAATATCTTCATTTGCAGTTGTATATACAATCCTTAAATCAATATCAAAATAACCATGAATTAATCTATTTCTCATACCCGTTATATCTTTCCATGGTATCTCTTTATATTTATCCTGAATATCTTTTGAAACACGGGACCCTGCTTCATCAATTATCTCTAAAAGATGAACGATAGATAGTTGTAATTTTCTATCTTCTCTAAAATCATCAAAACTTTTATTTTTAATAAAATAGGTCCCTCTTTTGCTGAACCAAGCATATGTTTTAATCTTACTATGTCAGCTTCCTGCATAAAGTACCTCAGCATTATCAATTACTTTTTCTCTGAAATATCTGCTTAAATCATATTGAGTTCTAAGATCAACTGAACGTCCGTTAAAAAATTTAGATAATTGATTTTGCATTCTAACAAGATCAAAAAAACCAGGAATATGACCTTTTTCAAATTCAACAAGTAGATCAATATCACTATCAGATCTAAAATCATTTGTTAAAAAAGAACCAAACAAAGCCAATTTTTTGATATGATTTTTTTTACAATAAGATACAATTTTTTCCTTTGGGACATCCATTCCATGTATTTTATTTGAAAGCGACATATCTAATAGTTTTTATCAAATTATTTATTTAAATAATTTTTCCATAAAACAGAATTGTGTGTTATCCAAAAATTACTTTCTTCAAGAAAATATATTAGATTACTCTATATCTTCTTCAAACTCCTCTTCCATTTTTTTCATATGATCAAACATAAATTGAATACCTACATAAACTCCAGCTTCAAATACTTCTTTAGACATCTCTTTTTTTGACAGTCTTCGTAATTCCTTTTTTTCACTTGACCACATCATAGGAAAAGCTTTTTCTGAAAATTCTTCAGCCATACGTCCAGCCATAATTGAATCAACTTCATCCATAGGCATATCGATATGAACCTTACCTATATCTTCACCTTTTAGATTATCAGGATTTTTAAAACAAGTACTACACATATGCTTTTTTGACGTTTTAAGCATTTCTTCAGGGCATTCCATATCTCTTCCACAAAAGTCACAATTTACCTTAACAATCTTTTGATTTGAAAAATCTTTATATTCCAATTACTCCGCCTCCATTATTAATAAACTTTTATAGCCATAAAAAGGTATCTATAACTATTTAAAATAACAATAAACCAAAGGAAAATACTATGTATTTTTTAATAGTTTAAGCGACCCCATATTTAACTTAATTAATTCAAATAACTATCTTATTTTTATTATACAAAATAAAATAAAAAAATCTATAAATTAGATATATTGGGGGAAATATAAGATGAAAGTTAGAGATATGCCAAAATTGAAAAGTCCTTTTATTAGAGAAATGAAGAACAATCATTATGTTGTAACACCTGAAATTGATCCAGATTTTAAATGGGTCTTTGAAGACGACAAAGTTATGGCAATTGAAAAGATTAACGGTACAAACGTATCAATTGTAATAAAAGATGGAAAAATAGTATCAATTTGGAATAGAAAAAATCATATTCCCTTTTTTTCAAAGGGAAATTCTGTTATTATAAAGGGCCTATTGAATTCTTATGATCGAGGTTACTGCGATCTTTCCGACGGTCAGCATTTTGGTGAACTTGTAGGTGGAAGAATTAATGGAAATCTCTACAATTTAAAAGAGCCGCGCTGGCTTCCTTTTGAAACATTTTGCAGAAAACACTTAAGGTATAAATCATGGGGCAAATATCCAAAAGATTTTGAAACAATTTCTAAATGGTTTAAAGAGGGTTTGATACCCCTGTTTTCTTCAATGATTGGTAATAGAGAGGGATATGTGGAAGGAATTGTCTTTACGCATCCTGATGGGCGGATGGCTAAACTGCGCAGGGATATGTTTGAATGGTTTTACGAGAAATGAATTAATGGATAAAATTGGGAAATAATTTTGGGACTTTACATGTATTTTCAATCTAATTTATTTAAATATCACTCGTTTTTAAAAAACTATAATTTTAGTTTTTTTAAAACAAAGTATTTATATACTTTGAGTGCTAATTATATAATGGAAAACATGAATAGACGGATAGTAAATAATATTCTTTCTTCATTTGAAAAAAAACTTATTAAACGAGAAGAAATTCAAAAAAGATTCAAAGAAATAATCAAAGAGAGATATGATAAAAATATAATAAAAAATCTTAGACAAAATAATGACATTCTCTATGTTATGTTTGATTATTATTATGTTGTAAGTCCATTAGAAAAAAGTGGCCATTATCTAGATTATTCGACAAATGAAATGCTTTATAAAGTTTTAAACAAGCAGAATATAAAATGGTATCTTGGCCTATACAGCGCTCTTGAATATAATCAAATTATATGGCAAGGAGTTGTAAACCCTGTTATTATCAATAATTATTTTTCTGGTAAAAGAAAAATTCAGGGGATAAACTATTATTTTCATAAAATGAAAGATGATTTTTTTAAATTTGGTATGATAGAAAATAAAACAAATAACAATATCAGCTTTTATTATTCAGATCTTGAAAAAACCTATCTTGATTTTTTGTATCTTAATAAGAAAGCAAGAAAAGATCTTAAAAAAAGAATTAACTGGAAAAAATTGAAAAAATACCTAAATTTTTATCCTAAATCATTCAAAAAAAAGGTGTATTATCAATGATTGATTTCAATCTTTTAAAATATATTGATTATGTTAAAAGTAAAACTGACAAACCAATT
This sequence comes from uncultured Thermoplasmatales archaeon, assembly GCA_964473335.1. Taxonomy (GTDB): domain Archaea; phylum Thermoplasmatota; class E2; order DHVEG-1; family DHVEG-1; genus CAYZTD01. Next base: position 24,854 of record CAYYOO010000014.1, on the reverse strand, counting down.
GAGGATTATTACATCGAAAAAGACTATTTGCTGAGTCTTTTTCTTTCAACCTGGCAGAAACTTAGAGATAAAAAAAGAATCAGAGAACTTGATGAACTAATTTTTAAGGGAGGAACACTTCTTATGCGTAATCATTTAGACTATCCTCGTATAAGTGAAGATCTTGATTTTACCCATAAAAAATGTGAAGATATTTGCAATATGAGCCAAAACAATCGAATTAAAACCATTCGAAATCTAATTAAACCTATTTTAGAAGATATTAAAACAATATGTGATACTTGTGGATTTGATTTTCAAACTGACCGAAGTAATACCAGATATGTTACTGCATATCACCACAAAGCAGTATACAGCCTAAAAATATATTACATATCTCAAATTACTAATAATCCAATTAGATTGAAAATAGAAATAAATTTTGTCGAACATCTTCAATACAAACCATCAATACAAAACATTAACCCCCTTATATCTAAAGATTCTGTTCTAGCATCGATAGGATACAATCTTGTTCCTCTCAGATTGTACTGTTATGAATTAAAGGAAATAGTTTTTGAGAAATATCGTGCGGTTCTTACAAGGGACAATCCGATGGAAAGAGACATATATGATCTATATCTTATAAACAGTAAAAAATTGGATATTTTTTCAATAGATATAAATAAAATTATAAGAAAAATAGATAGTGGAAGACTTGCTACATCTCACCTTAAAAAAAATTTAAGGAACAACTGTAAAACTTTATTTAGAAAAGGTTTTTTAGATTCTGATGAAGAAATACAGCTATTAACTTTATCAACTGTTGACAAAAATGAATATAGAAAGTTTAAAATAAAATTATTCAAAAGATTAAATGAAATATGTAAAAAATGTCTATGATGCTTTCTCAAGATTGCTTTAATTTACAATAAATCAATATTTCACATTATTTTTGAACCTGGTTTAATATAATCTTTAACAATTGCTCCAGGCCCAACAAAAACATTATTACCAATAATTGATCCAACATCAATCATAGAGTTAATTCCAGTTTGTACGTTGTCACCCATGATTACTCCAAGTTTTCTTCTACCTGTATTGATCTTTTTACCATTGCTAAAAACACTTATTTCTTTTTTATCAAGACGTAAATTAGCAACTTTTGTACCAGACCCTAGATTACAATCTGAACCAATTACTGAATCACCGACATAGTTATGATGAGGAATATTTGAATTATTAAAAACAATAGAATTTTTTATTTCACTTGCACCGCCAACACGACAATTATCTCCAATAGATGTAAAGGGTCTAATATATGAGTTCGGGCCAATCTTACAATTCTTTCCAATTATACATGGACCCTCGATATAACTTCCGTTCAAAATTTTAGAATTTTTACCAACAACCACATTTCCCTTGACTGTAGCATTTTTTTCAATAACACCCTTATTTTCTTTTTTAATTTTTTCAAGATATTCTTTATTTAAACTAAATAGATCCCAAGGATAAACTAGATCCTTCCAGTAATCCAAAACAATTACTTTGATAGAGATATCGTTAGCCATCATATTTATTGCATCAGTAAGTTCATATTCACCACGGGAAGATTTCTTTATTTTTTCAAGATAAGTAAATATTTTTTTATCAAAATGATATATTCCTGCATTTATCAAATCAGAAAAAGGATCATCCATTTTTTCATATATCTTTAAAACCTTATCTTTTTCTGTTTCAACAACACCATAGTTTTCAGGTTTTTCGACCTTAAAAATTCCCATAGAGTTTTTTTTACCTACTATTTTTTTAATATCTTTTTTAGAAAAAACTGTATCTCCACAAAGAACAATAAACTCACTATCAACAAAGCTTTCAACGATTTGTACGGCATGACCTGTTCCTATTGGTTTTCCTTGATTCACATAATTTATATTTACATTCCATTTTGATCCTTCTTTGAAATAGTCTCTTACCATCTCACTTTTATATCCAACAACAAAAATAAACTCATTTATTCCTGCATCTATCAATTTTAAAAGGTTAAGTTCAAGTACAGGTTTATTTACAATTGGAAGCATGACCTTAGGCCTAGTATATGTTAAAGGATGCATCCTTTTTCCTTCGCCGGCAGCTAGTATTACACATTTCATAAATATTTACTCCACAGTTACCGATTTAGCTAAGTTTCTTGGTTTATCAATACTGCAACCCCGCAATTTTGCAGTATGATAAGAAAGAAGCTGTAAGATTACAATTATAGGAATAGAAGAAAGCAGGTTTGAATTAGTTGGAAATCGCAGTACATAATCAGCATGTTTTTCAATTTCAATATCTTCTTCATCAGCAATTGCTATAACCTTTGGACCGCGTGCTTTCACCTCGCCAATGTTTGATAAAATTTTTTCATAGGTTTCATCTTTTGTAGCAATTGCAACAACAGGTGTATTTTTTGTTAATAGTGCAAACGGACCGTGTTTGAGTTCACCAGCTGCAAAACCCTCTGCGTGAATATATGATATCTCTTTTAGTTTTAATGCACCTTCCAGGGATAGTGGAAAGTTTATTCCTCTTCCTATAAAAAAAACAGATTGAGAATTTTTAAGAATATTTGCAATCTTTTCTATCTCATCAGATTTTTCTAAAACAGATCTTATTTTTTTAGGAAGTGCTTTTATTTCAACAATATAATCGTAGAGGTCACTAGGTCCGATTTTATTTTTGTTTACTGCAATTTTTAATGCAATTAAAAAAAGCATTAAAATCTGAGAAGTAAAAGTTTTTGTTGCTGCAACACCAATTTCAGGGCCTGATTGAGTGAGAATATATGCATTAGAAATTCTAGTTGCAGTACTACCAATGACGTTAGTGACAACAAGAGTTCTGCAGCCTGAGTTTTCTGCTTCTCTTAGTGCTGCAAGGGTATCTGCTGTTTCACCTGATTGTGTGATTCCTATAACAAGAGCATTTTCATTTTTTGTTCCAAAATAACGGTATTCTGAAGAATATTCAACATGTACAGGTATTTTTGTTAGTTTTTCAATAAGATATTTTCCGACCATTCCTGAATAATATGATGTTCCGCAAGCTACAATATAAATAGACTCGATACCATTATTGAATAGAGATTCAACTTTATCTGGAAAATCAATAGTTCTATTTATCTCAGAAATTCTTCCTCTAAATACTTCCTGCACACTATCAGGCTGATCATAGATTTCTTTTAACATAAAATGAGAAAAACCTGATTTTTCTGCATCTTTTATATCCCATTTGATGAGATTTTCATCTTTTTTAATTCTTTTATGGTTTTTATCATAGATTTCTACCGTGTTTGGTTCTATTGTGCAAAACTCAAAATCATCAACATATATCACACGATTAGTATATTTTAAAAGAGCAGGAATGTCTGAAGCTACAAAATTTTCACTGTCACCAACTCCAATAACTATGGGGCTTTCTTTTCTTGCAACAAAAAGTTTGTCCTTTTGATCTTTAGATATTGCTACTATTGCGTATGATCCTTGTAATTTATTTACAGCTTTTACAAATGCTTTTTCAAAATCTTTATTTTTTTTGTATTCTTCCTCAATTAAGTGAGCTATTACTTCAGTATCAGTGTTTGAAGTAAATTTATGACCTTTTTTAATTAATTTTTCTTTTAATTTTTGATAGTTTTCAATGATTCCGTTATGTACAATTGCTATTTTTTTATCACAACTAGAGTGAGGATGAGCGTTTTTTTCAGTAACAGCACCCATAGTTGCCCATCGGGTGTGGGTTAAAGCTGTGTGACCTTTAAAATCTGGAATATTTTTTTCTATTTTTGAGATTTCACCTACTTTTTTATAGATATTAATTTTTTTATTTAGGACTGCAATTCCTGCTGAATCATACCCTCTATATTCAAGTCTTTTCAAGCAGTCTATTGAAACTTCTTTTGCATTTCTAAAACCAGTATATCCAACTATTCCGCACAAGGTTACATCACTTTAGTATTGCTTTCTAAATTTTTTCTTATTCTTTTCATTGAATCTATTTCACATTTTCTTCCGATTATTATCCCAGGGTCAACTACTACATGGTCTTTTATCACACAATCCTCGCCAATCATTGCTCCAATGTTTTCTATTTCTCTGCATTCATCTTCAATTTCAGCATGTTTTTTTCCTGATGATGAAGAAAAATTATTATTTACAACTGTTCCTTTGGAAATTACTGAATTTGTGATAAAAGAATTTGATCCAATATGTACATTACTCATTATCACGCTGTTACGAACTTCTGTGAAGGGATGTACTGAAGAGTTATCTCCTATCGAGGCTGATGGAAAAATACATACATTTGGTCCTATCTCGCAATTCTTTCCAATTGTAACAGGTCCTACGATATAGCATCCTGAGTAAATACGAGTGTCTTTTCCAATAGATACATTTCCTTTTATTACAACATTTTTTTCTATTGTTCCACCCTTTGATGATTTTATTTTATGTATCATAGTTTCATTTACAGAAAGTAGATCCCATGGATATACTATATCCATCCATTGATCTGCAATGATTGTGTTAACTGTACTTTCTTTAATAATTTCTTGAATAGAAGAGGTTAATGCATAGTTTCCTTCATTTGCTAGTTTTTCAATAGTTTTAAAAATGTTTTTTGGAAATTTATAGATACCAGTTGAGATGAATTTACCGATTTCTTCTTTTGGTTTTTCAACTATTCTTTTAAGGTTTCCTTTTTCAGTAAATACTACACCATATTTTGATGGATGTAAATGTTCTTTAATAAGTAGTGAATATTTTGATTTGTCTTTAATTAATTTTGAGATACTTTTATTATCAATTATATTGTCCCCTGGAACTACTATAAAAGATCCTTTGATCTTCTTTTTTGCCTGCATTAGAGCATGTGCTGTCCCAAGTTGTTTATCTTGGGTTACAAAAGAGATTTTTATTTTACTATAGTTTTTAAAATATTCCATTATTACTTCTTTTTTGTATCCTACAACTATAACTATCTCATCAATATCTGTTTTTTCAAGTGAATCTATTATATGCTTGATTATTGGCTTGTTTGCAACAGGCAGCATTACTTTTGGTAATGTTTCAGTAAAAGGCCTAAGTCTTTTTCCTTCACCTGCAGCAAGAATTACCGCTTTCATATTTTTTATCCTCATTTCATAGGTAAGTAATATTTTAGTATTTTATTTTTACTAACTATAAAATAATTAGTTTACAAAAAGTATTGAGTGGCCGCATTTTTCTGTTATTTTTCGTTTTACATTACGTATAGGTAGGCCCAGAATTCCTTTTTTCTTCTGTTCACGTCCCAGGATTATTAATCCTGGTTTTATTTTTTCAGCAGATTTTGCTATTTCTTTTTCTAGAACTCCTTTTATTGATTGTATCTTTATTCCTTTTTTTTGCATTTGCTCGACAAAGTTTTGCCCTTTGAAAAGTAAGTCATGCTCTGGTTTTGTTTCTGTGCGTTTACCTCTTGAATCTATTTCTACCCGATCTTCAGTATCTACTATATAACGCATGTGAAGATCCCAATTTAATTCTTTAGATAGTTTTATACTAAAATTTGGTACAATTTTATTTTGTGCTAGATTTGAACATATTGCAAGAATCTTATTACTTTCACTTTTTTCTTCTATCCATATTGGAATATCTACGTTTTCAAGTAGCCTATAGTTTAAAAGACATTCTTTTTCATATCCCATCAATATTAGGTCATATGGTTTTTTTTCTAGTTCTATTTTGACACTATCACTAAATTCTCCTCTGACTATTCTTTTTTCTTCCAGTTTTATGTTTTTTTTCTTAAAATATGATTTAGCATCATTAAAAATAATTTTATCTGCTTTTTTTACTTGTTCTTTCATCATCTGTTTTTGGGTTTGGTTTAATCCATAATCTGTTAGATAGGTATCTGATAGTTCATCTGTTTGATTTATCGTTTTTGTTTCTATGATATATATTAGAGTAATAGTTGAATTGAATTTTTCAGCTAGAAATAAAGCTCTTTTTAGTATCTGTCTGTTGTAATGTTCTGAGGAGATAGGTATTAGTATTTTTTTAAACATTTATATGCCTCATCTTTATATAAGATGTAAATTTAATATTCCAATCCAGTAAATTATTGCTATCATAAATATAATTATTATACAAATAATGTTTGCAAAAATTCCTGCTTTAAATAGATCTTTTGTTGTAAAATATCCAGATGAATAGGTTATAGCGTTTCCGGGTGTTGCAACAACTAGCATAAAAGCAAGTCCTCCGGAAAGGGCTATAACCATTGATGTGAGAAGAGGATTTATACCTATTCCTTCTGCTATTGATATACCAATAGGAAGTAGCAGTGCTACTGCTCCAATATTAGACATAATGTTTGTCAGAATTACTGTTAGAATTATCATTACAAATATTACAAGGAATATGTTTGACCCAACTGAGTGAAATATTTGATTTGCAATCCATCCGCCGGCACCTGTTTTTTGTATTCCTATGCCAAGAGTTATAGCTCCACCATATAACAGTATTATTCCCCATGGTACACGTTTTTCTACATCCTTCCATTTGATACAACCTGTTATAAATAGTAAAAATGCTCCAAAAATCGCAATAGATGCAAGACCAAAGTATAGATTATGTGACATAAATATCCACATTAAAACAGTAATTAATAATATTGAAAGAACTAGTAGTTCTTTGTTTGTTATTCTTCCAGTGATCTTTACCTGTTTTTGAATTTCTCTTTTTGCAAATGTTATATCTTTTAACTCTATTGGAAAAGTAAGTTGTAGTATAAACCATACAATAGGTAAAGAAATTATAACAACAGGCATCGAATATATCATCCAGTCGACAAAGGTAACTGTTATGTTTTGATCTGAAAGAATTCCTACAGTTAGAGGGTTACGAGCACCACCTACTAGGGTTCCTAGGCTTCCAATCGAGCAGCCATATGCAACACTCAGCATACTTATTTTTCCAAAATTACTTAATTTCGGTGTTATCTTCATAGCAATTAAGATAGATGCAATGATCGGCAAGAAAAGTGCTGCTACACCATGTTCTGGTATAACAAAAGACATACAGGCACATGCTATCATTATTCCAAGTGTGAAAAGTTTTGGGTTTTGATCAAATTTACTTAAGAATTTTAATGCAATTCTTTTATGAAGCCCCTGTCTTTCTACAGCAGCTGCTATTATAAATGCTCCAATTAAAAAGAATACTGCCTCGTTTCCAAATGATGAAAAAACATCTGTTGATTCCATGATACCTAACATGGGTTGAAGAATCATTATAAGTAGACCTGTTACAGGTAAAGGTATTGCTTCAGTGATCCATAATATTGCAGCTACTAGAAGTATACCTATCATCATCTGCCCGCTATGTGTTAATCCATCGGGTGTTGGAATAAAATAAAATATTATTAAAACTAGGCCAGCTATCGCAAGAGAAGCTAAATTTTTTGGTTTTTTTATTTTTGATACAGTCTGCCCTTCAATCATATTAATGGCCCTATTATTATTGGATTTTCCTTCTCTGCCTATACAATCTCTTATCTACAACATTTATCATTTTTTCCAGTTTTTCATTTGGTAAACCTAGATATCTATGGATCTTTTCGATATTTTCTTCGGGATCTGACAGAATTTCATTGTAGTTTACAAACAAACAGTTCATTCCTTCACTATTTATTATCCTCTTTTTTATCATGTTGTTAAGTTTTTGAAATACGTCTTTAGTTTCTTCTCGATTCATATCTTTTATCTCTGCCATTCTTTCCATTGAATCAAGTATTTCTTCTAGGTTTCTCTCTGAATAAATGATTTTATATTTACCGGGTGGTAGAAATTTTATCCCATATGCAGTGATTTTTATGAACTCTCCTTTGTATTTTTCAAATGGAAACTTATTTTCCATTAAACTATTTATTATCTTTCCGCCTTCTAGTTCGTAATACCCCTTAGGATTGTTCTTATCTGCTTTTCTATCATCATCAAATGCTACTGGTAAATCACCTGCTTTTAATATTTGCATTAGCATAGATGTACCAGATCGTTCTAGACCTGAGACAATATAATTTATATTTTCATCTAGTTTCATAATAAATCTTCTTTACCAATCATTTTATTGAATGATATTTTCTTTTTTTAGTTTTTCAATTACTAATTTTGCGCTTTCTTCAATATCGTATTTATCAGTATCAACTATTATTTCTGGGTTTTCTGGTTCTTCATATGGTGAATCTATACCTGTAAAATTTTTGATCTCACCTTCTCTTGCTTTTTTATATAGACCCTTTGGATCTCTTTTTTCACATGTATCAAGAGCTGCTTTGCAGTATACTTCAAAGAATCTACCGGGTCCAGCTATTTCTCTGCAAAAATTTCTTAGTTTTCTGTATGGCGATATAAATGCTGTACATGTAATAATACCAGCATCTGAAAATAATTTTGCAACCTCACTTATTCTTCTAATGTTTTCGTTTCTATCATCTTGTGAAAAACCTAGGTCTTTATTTAGCCCATGTCTAATATTATCCCCATCGAGTACATATGAAAAGTTTCCTCTTTTATGAAGTTGATAAGCAACTTCATTTGCAACAGTACTTTTTCCACTGCCCGATAGACCTGTAAACCAAAGTATTATTCCTTTTTGCTTGAGTAATTTTTCTCTATCTTTTTTGTTAACTTTATGTTGATGCCATGTTACATTTGTCGCTTTTTGTTCTTTCATTTTAGATTCACTTCCTTATTTTAAATAATCTAAAAGTTCATTTACAAAAGAATCAGTCATATCTTTTGGAACAATTGCTCCTAATACCTCTTTTTTCCCACCACATTTGAGTCCTAGTTCTTTTCCTCTTTTTATCATTGGTTCAGCTGTTTTTTTGCTTCTCATGTATATTTGATCTTTGTCATTAAAGTAACCAGTGTTTATTACTAGAGTGTTTTTTCCGCTACTCCAAGCAATTTTTCTAGTGACTGTGGATATTATGTTAAAGTTTGTATTGATTTTTTTAAGGATTATTCCATTTATTTCATCGCCTTTCTGATTTAGTATTTCTGTCATTTCTTTATCTAGATTTTCTAGATTTTTATTCCAGATTTCCTTATTTAATATTTGTTCTCCCTTGTTTATTTTTAGTAGATCGTATGGTGCTTTTTCGACTGCTTTTTTATCTCCGATCTTGTAGTTTGAATCTATTAGATATACCATTTTATGTAATTGATCAAAAGTTAGATTGTTTTCTCTACAGAAGTCATCAATAATTTTGTTGAATTCTTCGTTATTTTTTATTTTTTGTTCATGATCGCCTATTACTCCTAGTAATGCAAAAAGATTTGTGTTGTTTTGTAGATAATCATTTATTATCCAGCTTGCTGATGGATATTTATCTGGGTCTTTTCCTTTGATTATTGGATTATGATGAACTACTTGTTTTATTTCTTTACCAAGGTGGTGGTCAAATATCATTACTTCAGCGTTTTTTGATAGTTTTAGGATATTATCTTCTGGTAGGTTCATATCTGCAACTATCACGAAATCGTATTTTGTGTATTTTTCTAGTTCTTCTTCTGTTAGATAATAGTTGCCAAGTACCGGTGTTACGTTTTCTATTTCTTTGTCTTTTAGTTTTTCTAATAGTAGTTTTGCAGAACTTATTCCATCTGTATCCCAGTGGTGTATCAATAGTCCTTTTCCTTTGAGTTTTTCAAACATAATTTGCGGCCTCTATTATTTTCTTATCATTCCTGCTGCAACGGTTTCGTTTGTATGTTCATCTATGAGTATCATACAACCTGTTGCACGATTATCTTTGTATTCATCATAAAACAAGGGTTTTGCGGTAAGTATCTTGATTCTTCCTATCTCGTTTAACCCTATTGTTTCTGTGTTTTCTATACGATGCAGTGTGTTTATATCAAGCTTGTAGAGTATTTTTTTTACAAGGCATTTTGTCTCTTTTGTTGTGTGTCTCACTATGTATTTTTTTCCTAGTTGTAGTTTTTCCTTGTTCATCCAGCAGACCATAAGATCGATGTCTTGTGAAATAGTTGGAATATTGTTTTCACGGACTATCATATCTCCTCTGCTGACATCAAGGTCATCTTCTAGTTGGATGGTAGCCGACATTGGGGGAAATCCTTCCTTGATTTTTTTGTTGTATTGTCCTTCGATTTCTTTTATTTTTGTTGTAAAACCTGATGGTAATACCTTTACTTTGTCACCTGGTTTGAATATTCCACTCTCTATTTTTCCGGCATATCCTCTATAGTCATGGAATTTATCGTCACGTGGTCTTATCACGTATTGGACTGGGAATCTGCAGTCTATTAGGTTTTCATCACTTGCGATATGTATGTTTTCCAAGAGATATAATAAGGTTGATCCATCGTACCATGGCATGTTTTCTGATTTGTCTACTACGTTGTCGCCTAGAAGAGCGCTTATTGGTATGAAATAAACATCATGTACATCTAGTTTTGATACAAAATCTCTGATTTCTTTTTTGATTTTGTTGTATACTTCTTCTTTAAAATCTACAAGATCCATCTTGTTTATACAGATAACAAAATGTGGTATCTGCAAAAGTGATGCAATAAAAATGTGTCTGTGTGTCTGCTCTACTACTCCGTTTCTTGCATCAACTAGTATTATAGCAAGATTTGCAGTTGATGCTCCTGTGACCATGTTTCTTGTGTATTGTGGATGACCTGGTGTATCTGCTATTATGAACTTTCTATTTGGTGTTGCAAAATAACGGTATGAAACATCTATTGTGATTCCTTGTTCTCTCTCTGATTTCAATCCATCCATTAAAAGTGCCAGATTTAGGTTTTCTCCTCTTTTCTGGCTTACTTTTTCTATGTTTTCCAGTTGATCTGAAAAAAGTGTTTTACTGTCATATAAAAGCCTACCGATAAGAGTGCTTTTACCATCGTCTACACTTCCAGCGGTTGTAAATCTTAAAAGTTCCATATCCAGGTATGCGTTTGATTCTGTCATTTTAGAAGTATCCCTCCTTTTTTCGGTCTTCCATCGCGGTTTCTGATCTTTTATCATCTGCTCTGTTTCCTCTTTCAGAGCTTCTTATTTGTGCTACTTCGTTTACAATTTCCTCAAGTGTTTTTGCTTTTGATTTTGTAAGACCTGTACAGGTCATATCACCTATTGTTCTGCATCTGACAGTCATTTCTTTTGCGTTTTCTTTTTCTTTTTCATCCATGTTTATGTATTCTGTGTATGCAAGGATTACACCGTCTCTTATGATGCATTTTCTTTTATGTGAAAAATATAGTTTTGGTATGTCTATTTTTTCTTTTAATATGTATTGCCATACATCCATCTCTGTCCAGTTGCTTAGTGGGAATACTCTGAAGTGCTCGCCTATGTTATATCTGGCGTTGTAAAGGTCCCATAGCTCTGGTCTTTGGTTTTTTGGATCCCATTCCCCAAACTCGTTTCTATGTGAAAAGAATCTTTCTTTTGCACGTGCTTTTTCCTCGTCGCGTCTTCCTCCGCCGATACAGCAGTCTAGTTTGTGTTTTTCTATTGTATCTAAAAGTGTTGTTGTTTGTAGGTAGTTTCTACTTGCATATTTTCCTGTTTCTTCTTTTACTTTGCCCGAATCTATTGTTTCTTGGACTGATCCGACTATTAGTCTTGCCCCTAGTTTTTTTACGTAGTCGTCTCTGTATTCTAATGTTTCCGGAAAGTTATGTCCGGTGTCTACATGTAGGAAGGGAAACGGTATTTTTGCAGGATAAAATGCTTTTTTTGCAATGTGGCCCATTACAATTGAGTCTTTGCCACCAGAAAAAAGTAATGCAGGGTGTTCAAATTTTGATGCTACCTCTCTCATTATAAATATTGCTTCTGATTCGAGTTTATCCAAATGTGTTAGATTGTAATGTGTCATTTTTTAAAAACACTCCTTTTTAATCTATATATCCAAGCGATCTTAATCTTTCTTTTACCTTTGCTTCGTTTTCTTTTGAGAAAGCTTCTTTGCTGTCTTCATTCATATTTGACATTATTTCTCTTAGAACATATGTTGTATATGCTGAAAGGGAATGAAAACCAGTTCCTTCTATATGTTTTTTTATTTTGTTTGCAAGGGGTGTTGGTATGGATATTGTTGTGTATTTTTTGTTTTCTGTCATAATCTCACCTAACTAAATTTAATTACATTTCATTATATCTAATTATATATCATTAAAGCACAGTATAAATAGTTTATGAAAAAAAAAGAAATATTAGGGAGTATTAGATGAAAAAATAGGTTTTGAAAAGGACAGTAAAATAAGAGCCACTAGTGAAAAAACTGTTGAGAATGGAATCAATACAAGGGTTCCAATAATTGCCCCAATCAAAGCAATCAGCCAATTCTTCTTCAAAATAGAAAATATTCCTCCAAATATCTCAATTACACAAAGAAAGGATAGAACAATACTTAGATTCAAAAAATAAGCTTCTGACCCAACAAACACATTACTTTGGTCAATAGGTAATGAGTCTAAGTTTAGAAATAGATAAACCATTAAAATATAGATAACAAGAAATATCACACCAGTCACTATCATTATACGCCCTGCGATTTTGGGATAATTTTTAAATCTATCAATATTTTGGATATGTTCTCTACTAGCAAAAATACCAAATAAAAACAAAATTATTCCATCAAATATTAAAACACCCATGAAACTTAAGTACAATCCTCTAGTTGCAGCAGTAATTAATAACCCAGTGACAATCAATGCTAAACCTAGTTTTACAGTTATGTTTTTTACAATAAAGGATCTTTCACTATCTTCATTTTGGATTTTTTCACTTCTTTTTTCATATTCTTTTTTCCCAGGGATTTGATCAAGAAATTTTTTGTATTCTTCTTCAGAATCAAAAATCAAGGGAAAACCCTGATAGCCACAATCTCTACATACATATTTTGTATTATAACCAGTTAACACGCCTTCTTTTAACCTACCCTGAAAAATCCTTCGGCTACCGCATTTTGGACATGCTGAAATTTCCATAACAATATTACTTAATGCAAAAGAAATAATAATAGTCTTCTATTACAAGTTTTGAAATTATTTAGGTGAAAAAAGTGAAAAAAAGCGATATTAGAGTAGCAGTTCTTCGCATTGAAGGGACTAATTGTGAGCAGGAATCCTATGATGCTTTTGAAAGTCTTGGTACAAATCCTGAATTTGTTCACCTAAAACAGATCCTCCATATTGATTGCAGTAAAGAAGAAAAACGATATCTTTCTGATTTTCAATGTATTATGTTCCCAGGCGGTTTTTCTGCTGGAGATTATATTAGAGCTGGAGCAATTTTTGCTGCAAGAATGAAAAGTAAAATTGGATCTGATCTGAAAGAATATGTAGAAAACGGATACCCTATTATTGGTATTTGTAATGGTTTTCAGATCCTTACTGAGCTCGGTCTTCTACCCGGAATTAAATATGCAATGGGTGATGTACCTGATGCATGTCTTAATATTAATGATAGTAACCGGTTTGAGTGTCGCCCGACTTTTTTGAAACATGAAAACAATGGAAAATGTATTTTTACAAAGAAAATTTCTAAGGGAGATATCAGGCTTATTCCTAGTGCTCATGCTGAAGGAAAATTATTGTTTCCCCTTGATAAAGAAAAAGATTATTTGAAAGAACTTGAAGAAAACGACCAGATTGTTTTTCGTTATGTTGATCCTGAAGGAAAATACTCAGATTACCCGTGGAATCCTAATGGATCAGTTAAAAACATTGCTGGCATTTGTAATAGAGATGGAAATGTCTTTGGTATGATGCCTCATCCTGAGCGTGTTTTTTATCGTCATCAGCATCCAAATTGGACAAAGGAAGGGCTTAAAGAGAATATTGGTGATGGTAGAGCTGTGTTTGAGTCTGTTGTTGATTACATTAGCAAAAAGTTTTAAATTAAATCAAAAAATATATTTTGTTCTGATTGGATCAATATAAATGCCTAATGTTGTAACCTGTATTTTAAAAAATAAAGAAGGAAAAATTCTTATTCTTAAAAGATCGGATAAAGTTAGAACCTATAGAGGATTGTGGTGTGGAATTTCAGGTTATGTCGAAAAAAACGAAGAACCAATTGATACTGCTTATAAAGAAATTAATGAGGAAACTGGCCTATTAAAAACTGATGTTGAACTTATAAAACAAGGAGAAAAAATAAGTTTTTCTGACACTTACAAAGGTGAAAAATACAACTGGACTGTATTTCCATTTCTTTTTTTTAAAAAAAATGGTAAAATAAATATAGACTGGGAACATTCAGAATACAGATGGATTAGTCCATCAAAACTCGAAGGTTATGATACCGTACCTCATTTTTTAGATGTGGTATCAAATCTTCAAAAGTAATCTTTTGGATGGGGAAGCCGTGGAGGTGGTGAGGAGAGATAGGAAAAAATTAGGATAACTCCCCCATCCTGTATAATATGATTGTTTTATAAGTATTTAAATGTTTTTATATTAATATAATATAAATTATGTAGAATGTATATTTTCCGCTAGAAAAACTATTATTTTTCTTCAATAATATCAAGTATTTTTTCAATCTCAGAAAACGTATCATCAATACTACCAGAAGTATTAATTACATACCAGTTTTTAACTAGAAATAAAGCTTTTTTTCTGACTTTTTTAAAAGCCTCAATATTTTCAAAAATCTCAGATTCATCTCTTTTTTGAACTCTTCTAAATAAAACATCTGGATCAGCATCCAAAAAAAACATATATTTTGATGTTGGAACAAAACCAAAAAAGAAACGATATCCTATACTTGCAAGTCTTCTGGGTAAATATGCTGTTCCAATCAAGTACCTTACCATAATAAGAGTATCAACATCAGATCGGTCATAGTATTTTTTTACTGATCTTATTACATCAAGCATGTAAAAAATGGCAGCCTTTATTTTATCAGATTTATCTTTACCTAAAAGAGCTTTTTTTGCTTTACGTCCAAAATAATTATCATCTGTAGGGTGAGACCTAATTACTACCTTTTCACCCATTTTTTCATACTTTTTTTTGATAAGCTTTGCATGAGTATCCTTACCGACCCCATCAAGGCCGTCAACAATTATAAGTCTCATATCTTTCACATAAGAAAATAAATATAATATAGAATGGGTGCAGCAAATGGAACACTTAAGTTATCAAGTCCTTTAGGTGAAAATGCCTCGATAAGCGTTGCAACTAAAGTAATATATAATAAAACTAAAATTTTGTTGTCAAAAGAAACTCCATAATAAACTAGGGCAACGATTATTGTAATAAATGTAAAAACAAACATAGTTAACGATCCAATTATGCTTTTTTCATCTCCCCATATGTTGAACTTATGCTTTCCTATCCTGCTTCCGATCACAGATGCAAAACCATCACCATAGCTCATTGCAAGAATTCCAATTGCAATAATTTCCTTATGCTCAAAAAACACATAAGCAAGAACAGTCCATGCAATAGCATAATAAACTAAGCCCATTCCATGCCCTGCACCAGATGTTTTTCCTTTCATTGATTTTATAGGAGAATATGGACTCATCAAAAACGTGAAAAGTATAAAGGGACCTGCTGCAATAAATGCCATAATCCAACTTGTCTCAAAAATCGGCAGTAAAAACGCAATATTACCGACCATTATATGTAAAAATTTCCTGCTAATATCAGTTGGAACATTGTCTAAAAGTTTTTCAGAGATAATAAGCAATATTGCAACATAAATATATACAAGCAAAACACCTGCAAGATCTGGATTAATCAAAGTTATACCTCCCCTTAAAGTTTTATTTAATTGGCATCAATGCTCCTACTAGAAAACCAACAAGACCAATAAATATTGCAATAAGAGTTGTTCTTCTGTAAAATTTTAGGTTTATATCTCTGTTAAATATTAGCTGTAGGGCTGTTATCATCAGCATCACATCAGTTAATATAATAATAAATATATAATAAATGTTTCTATAATATATGGAAAAACTGTCGAACATAAAAGGAACAAAACTCAAAATAATTGCAAAAATATAGAAAAAAGAAGCAAGAATGCTAGAATTCTTAATCCCAATATACTTAGGAAAAGATCTAACTCCCTTCTCCTTGTCTCCTTCAAAATCCTGAACGTCCTTCATAATCTCTCTACCCGAACCAGCAAGAAAAGCAATTAATGCAATAATAAAAATCGAAGGTGCTATACTAAAAGAAAGACCATCTTTAGATAAAACTGCTGCACCGCCAAAAACAAAAGGAATGGCCATGACATAAGCAATATAAAAATTACCAAGGAATTTGATTTTTTTCATATATGAATCATAAATAATTGCAAAAATAGCAGTAATTAAAGCTATTACAAAACACGCAATATTTACAAAAAAAGAACTTATTATTCCTAGTGGAAATAAAACTGCAAACAAAATTAAAGCAGTCTTAGGTTTTAAATCCCCTCGAACAAGAGGCCTATCTGTACGATTGTTCTTTTTATCAATTTCGAGGTCAAAATAATCGTTCAAAGCAAAAGTACTAGCCTCAAGAAAAAGAGCAGTAAAAAAAGTTAAAATAAATTTATCCCAGGGTGGTAAACCTGAACCATTAAGAGCAATAACTGAGCCAATGAATATACCAAGAAAGATCATGACCCCATGTTCAAGACGCATAAGTTCCCAAATGGCCTTTAGTTTTTTCATTAAAAGGAAATGAAATAAACACTTTATTATAACTTTTCGATTAAAAACACATAATTTTGCAAATCTTAAATAATAAAGAAATTTATTACAATACTGACGTGAGGGGATAAAAAAATTGGATATATCTGATGAAAACAAATCTAAAACCTTAAAAGAAATAGAGGAAGATATCGAAAAAAAATATGAAAAACTCACAAATCCAGATAAAAAAGAGATATATCCAAAAGAAAAAATAGATGTAAAAACTAATTTTGAAACAATAGAAAAAAATGAAAAAAAAATAAAAGAAGATATTCCAAAAAGAGAAGGAAAAAAACCAGTTAAAGCAAAATACAGGAAAAGTAAAAACATTATTTCAGACTATTTTGAAAGCATTAAAAACAAAATAGAAAAACCAGATAGACGCGGAGAAACTGTATATCTTGAAGAAAACGGTAAAAAAATCGGTGTGATAAGTGATCAAATAGAAGATAAAGATGGGAAAATCATTTCTTTAAAGGTCAGAGATGAAGAGAGCAATACAGACTTTATCTATCCTATTGAACAGTTTGATTATGATAAAAAAGGAATGACTTTAAAACCAAAATGGTTCTATAAGGCTGATAAAGATATCAAAAAGATACAATACTTAGATACAACTCATCCTGAACTAAAAAATGTTTTAAATGAAAAACAAATTGATGAAGAATTTTTTAGTTTTCTAATAAATAGGGATAAGGATTTTTATAACTATTTTATTGAAACGAAAAAGTTGTATGATGATCTTACAACTCAAATAAAACTATTTGAAAACAAACGAAATGAGTTAAAAGATATGGTTTGGGAGATAACAACAAATAGATTAATTGATAATGTTGATAGAAAAAATTATGCTGATAAAGTAGAAAATATAAGAAAAAAAGCAAGTCTCATAAATCTGAATATTGCTAGATGCAAGGCTTTGAAAAAAAAATTAGATGAAACAACAATTGGAAAGATTTCCAGGAATTTAAAATCATTTGATCAAAAGAATGATTCTAAAAATGAAATTAATAGCTTAATAAAAAACGATGAAAATCTTGATAAAATACTTGCAAAATTACTTGAAGAAAAAATCTCAAAAGACATAAAAAGATATTTAATCAAAAGTTTTGAATCAGAGAAAAAAGATAAAGATAAGAATCCTTTTGATAGATTTGACTGATCATTTGTTTGGTTCTATTATTACTTTCATAGAATCCTTTGCATTTGATACAAGTTTGAATCCTTCAGCTGTTTTATCCATTGGAAGTTTATGAGTGATCATATCTGTAACTTCAACTTTTTTTGAACGTAAAAGCTCGATTGCATCAGTTATATCCTTTCCTGCTGCAGCATATGTTGGATATGTTCTAACCTGTTTATTCCATAGATCAAAAAATGGAATATCTACATCAACACCTGGTGGGGTCATTGCAAACCATAATATTTTACCACCTGGTGCAACTGATTCTATAGCCTGTCTAATTGCTGACTTTACACCAGCACAAAGAATTACAAAATCAACTAGTTTTCCATCATTATTTTTCTTTATTTCTTCAGAAACATTATCTTCTGCAGAAATCACTACATCAGCACCAACTTTTTTTGCAAAATTGAGTCTAAACTTATCAATATCAGTTGCAAAAATCTTTTTTGCACCATAGGCTTTTGCTAGTTTGATATTTAGTAAGCCGGCCATACCAGATCCAAGCACAAGAACAGATTTACCTTTCTCATAATCAGCTTTTCGAAAACCACGTACAACACATCCAAGAGGTTCAATAAATGTTCCTTCGTCAAAACTAACTTCATCTGGTAAAATAAAGGTTCCAAACTTGATATTTATCTCTGGAACACATAAGAACTGTGAAAAACCACCTGGGTAAAAATTGGTTTTTTTAATAGTCGGACATAGAGTTTCATGACCTTCTTTACATAAACTACAGTTATTACAAGGAACATGATGAGTTACAAAAACACGATCACCTGCTTTGAATTTATTAACATTCTTACCCGTTTTTTCAACAATACCTGATAACTCATGACCAAGAACAAGTGGTGCCTTTTTTACCCTATACCATTCCATCACATCTGATCCACATATACCACTAGCCATTACCTTTACAAGAAGCTCATTATCATTAATCTTAGGTATAACTTGTTCTTCGATTCGAACATCATCATTGTTGTAATACATTGCAACTTTCATTTTATCCATTTTAAAAATCCAAATCAAAATATACACTTACATAAAAGAGTTTTTTGTTTATCAAGAGAAGAGTTATTAAGTAATTATAGGATAACATTAATTAATATAGAAAAAACGGATTGCAATATCATCTAATTAAAAAAACAGGTAGTTCATAATGAAAGTAGGAATTGTATATTACTCAAGAACAGGTAATACAAAAAAGGCTGCAGAATTAATAAAAGACAAATTAGAAAAAAATAAGGAAAGTGTTGAACTAATAGAAATAGAGCATGCAAAAAAACCAGGTTTTTTTAAAGCAGGTAGAGCAGCTATGACCCAAAAAGAACTACCCATAAAAAACACTGATTTTGATCTGAAAAAATATGATACAATAATAGTTGGTTCACCTACATGGGCAGGAAAACCTGCACCACATCTACGTACTTTTTTTAACAAAGCAGAAAACCTAAAAGGTAAAAGAGCAGGTGTTTTTATAACAGGTAGTGCCTCTGGTGAAAAAAACAAAAAAACCAGTGATTCTATTAAGAAATATCTTAATAAAAAAGGTCTTGAAACAATTGATACTACCTTAAATCTGCAGATAAAAAAAGAACAAATAAAAGAAAAAGATGAAAAGATAGATGATTTTGTAAAAAACATCAAATAATTTTTATCTCTTTATTTATCTCAATATCTGGTTTAAAAGGCAATGCTATTGTAACATATATAAACCATTTAATATCTTTTTTTGTTTCAACCATTCCAGAAGAAAAAGCAAAATCCATAGTTCTTTTTTGTAGTTCAGCCATTCTTTTACTAAGTTTAAATCTTTTATTTAAAGAATAACCATAACCATGTTCATCATTATTTTCAGCTTTTTTTAAAATATCATCAGGAATAGCAAAACTAAATTTATAGGATCGATTATAAAAACTATTTTTCTTAAGAGCCATGATTTCTTTTAGAAATATTGGCACATCATAGTTTCTGACACCATTTCTTGAACGGTATTCCATTTCTCTTTTCCCAACAAATAAAATTTTTAATTCTTTTGATTTTATAGGATTAAAAAAATTTAGATCCAATTTACCAGTAATAACTTCTCCAGGTTTGTAATCTTTTTTATCAATAGTAAGATTCATTCTTTCTTTTAATTCCTCTTTATGTTCTATCAAATGCATTGATACATCTGCAAGAGTCTTTAATATCAAAAATAAGATTAAGCTAATTTGAGGTAGACCCTGCTTTATAAATATTGAGCCGAAAAGTATGGTCATATGCATTGGAATAATTCGAAGATAAGGAAAGAACATTACTGTTCCAATATTTTGAGTTTTATTTGCATTTTTTTCCCTATTGTAAAAAAATGAGAATAAATGATTAATGAAAAAAATTGTAATAATTAAAATAATTGTCAAACCAGTAAATGTAGACTGAGAATTCGTCTTAAAAAAAGGATTTGTAGCAATAAATAGGTAGTATCCAAAGTGAAAAAAACCATAATGTAATAAGAAAAAAAAGCCCATGGATAATTTTGTTGAAACACTTGGAGGGACAGGTCTATTGTTGATATAAACATTTTTAGTTGTAAATTTTTTTAAATCCAGTATTTTAAAAAATGTAAATATACCAATTATTACGCTTTGGCACCAATAGATAAACATTATTTGTAAAAGATTCCAATTCTCATAAACTGCTAAAAAAATCATTATTATATTTGAGATTATGAGAATAAAGGTCGAATAATTACTAAAAAAATTATAATTTGAACCTGTAAAACCTAGATTTTTTATTTAATAACCCCCCGATTATTTACATTGATCTAAGCCTTTTTATTCTTTCATCAAGAGGTGGATGTGTGGACCATAATGATTCTTTTCCCGAGGCTTGTGCCTTAAATGGATTTGAAATATATAATGGTGCAACAGTCTTACTTCCTTTGGGTTTTTCTTTTATATGATCATTTTTAATTTTTTCAAGTGCTTTAGCTAGACCCTCAGGGTTTCTACTAAGATATGCACCAGTTGAATCAGCTAAATATTCTCTTCTTCTTGATATTGCTAGATATGTAAGTCTTGCAAATATTGGAGCTAAAATTGCAAAAAGAATTGCTATGACAATCAAAATTACTTGCCCTTCCCCTCCTTTACCTCTGCTTCTTCCTGCTCCGCCCCAAAACATTGACCAGAAAAGAATTTCAGCAATCAAAGATATTGCTCCTACAACTGATATTGTAACAGTCATAAGGCGAATATCATAGTTTTTAATGTGACTCATCTCATGGGCTATCACACCACTTAGTTCTTCTTGATTTAATTTTCTAATGGCCCCTGTTGTTGCACAAACTACGGAGTGCTCTGGGTCTTTACCAGTTGCAAAAGCATTTATGTAGGGCGATTCCTGAACATAGACCTTTGGCATCGGTAGACCTGATGCAATACTCATCTCTTCAACTCTATGAACTAAAAGTTTTTCTTCACGATTACTTGGATCAGCAGGTCTTGCTTTAGCTGCTGATAATACTGCTGGAACTGATATTGAATAGGTTATTGCTACATATCCAATTGCTATAGGTAGAGCAAAAGCAAGAGAAATATAGATATTTCCACCAAAAAGAATGAAACCAACAGAGAAGACTATTCCAACAAATAAAAGGGCCATTAGACCACAGACTATAATTGTCTTTCTTTTATTTTTTCGAATATGATCCTCAACTAGTATTTTTTTTTCCATATCTCTCCAAAAAATTTAGAAAAAAATTCTTTAGAATTTTACTTTTGGAACTTTCTTATCTGCCTCTGGTATCTGAAGCATTTCACGTGTTTTTTTGTTCATCATTCCTGCAAACCATTTGCCAGGAATTGTCTCAACTATGTTGTTATAGACTAGAACTGAGTCGTTGAAATGCTGTCGGGCATAAGATACTTTGTTTTCTGTGTTAGTTAGTTCATCCTGAAGGTTCAAAAAGTTCTGATTTGCTTTTAGATCAGGGTAGTTCTCAGCTACAGCAAAAAGTGATTTTAATGCACCAGTAAGCATGTTATCTGCTTGAACATTTTCCTGTGGTGTCTCTGCATTCATAAGAGCAGAACGTGCTTTTGTAACATTTTCGAGGACTTCTTTTTCATGTGTCATATATCCTTTTACTGTTTCCATCAGATTAGGAATCAGATCTGCTCTTCTCTTTAATTGTACATCAATTTGCGCCCAAGAGTTATCTATTCTATTTTCAAGTCTAATTATTTTGTTGTAATATCCAAAAAATAAAGCTACTAGGATTACAACTATCAGTATCACTAACAATATTGCAATAATTTCAATCATTTTTATTTGCCTCCAATTTTGGTGTTGTTAATAATATTTTTTATATAAAGTTATTGGAAAGGTTACTTCTTTTTTTCCTTGAATAGATCATATGCTTCTTTTGGTGTGTATTTCTTATGAACTATTGCGTTTACTGCCTGGATCATTGCCTTTGGATCTTCTGATTGAAATACATTTCTACCCATATCTACTCCAATGGCTCCAGCCTGTAGTGCATCATATGCCATTTTTAATGCATCTTTTTCAGGACGTTTTTTACCTCCAGCTATTACTATTGGAACAGGACAAGTATCAACTACTCGCTCAAAGTTTTCACAATAATAGGTTTTTACTATATGTGCACCGAGTTCTGCTGCCATTCTGCTTGCAAGGCTCAAGTATTTTGCATCTTTACCCAGGCCTCTACCAACTGCTGTTACAGCTAGAACAGGTATTCCATATCTTTCACATTTATCAATATATTCAGTCATTCCTAGAAGAGTATCACGTTCAAACGGTTGACCTACTAAAATTGAAAAAGCAACGCCTGATACATTTAATCTAATTGCATCTTCAATATCAACTGCTATTCCTTCATGCAGAAGATTTTCTTTATTTAGTATACTCGTTCCACCAGATACACGAAGAACAATTGGTATTTTTGTTTGTGGATCAATATAGTTTCTTAGAGCACCACGTGTAAGCATTAAGGTATCAGCATATCTAATAAGTGGATCTGTCATTTTTTTAATATTTTCAAGACCTGTTGTCGGTCCCATAAAATATCCATGGTCTACAGCAAGCATTAAAGTACGTCCATCTTTAGGATTAATTATTTTTGATAGCCTATTTTTCATTCCCCAATCCATGAAAATCATAACTCCTGGTTTAATAGCGGGTGTTAATAGAAGACACATATTTAAAAGATTTTGTGGGAAATCTTTTAATTAGAGCTTTTGTTACAAGGTTTGCAATATTTGGGAGGAAAATGATTTATGTCAGTTATTGAGAATCTTGAGCCAAAGCTTTTATGGAAACAATTTGATGAAATTAGAAAGATACCAAGATGTAGTAAACATGAAGAAAAAATTAGAGAATATATAATTAATTTTGCTAAAGAACATGATTTGGAATATAAAACAGATGACGCAGGAAACGTTGTAATCAAAAAACCTGCAAGTCCAGGTATGGAAGATAAACCAACAGTCGTACTTCAAGGTCATATGGATATGGTCTGTGAGAAAAATAGTGATGTGGATTTTGATTTTTCAAAGGATCCGATTCAACTTCAAAAAGACGGAGATAAAATCCTTGCAAAAGGTACAACTCTTGGTGCAGATAATGGTATGGGGCTTGCAACATCCTTAGCTATAATGATAGATGAGAATCTAAAACTAGGCCCAATTGAATCGCTTTTCACAGTTGATGAAGAAACCGGTCTTACTGGTGCCTTTGCACTTGGCGAAGACATGCTCACAGGTAAATATCTTTTCAATCTTGACAGTGAAGATTGGGGTGTTTTAACTGTTGGATGTGCCGGCGGTGGAAATTCAGATATTACACTTCCAATTAAAAAAGAAAAAAGTT
The DNA here is from genome assembly GCA_964473335.1 of uncultured Thermoplasmatales archaeon. Taxonomy (GTDB): domain Archaea; phylum Thermoplasmatota; class E2; order DHVEG-1; family DHVEG-1; genus CAYZTD01. The sequence goes on along the minus strand of CAYYOO010000014.1, from coordinate 1,051 downwards.
CAGATCCGGGTTTGAAGATAAATATTTCTGGTCTCAGAGGCGGACACTCTGGAGTGGATATTCATGAACAAAGAGCAAACGCAGTAAAAATTCTTACAAGGATTTTATTTAAAGCTACTGAAAAATTTGATATAAAAATTGCTTCTATTATAGGTGGAGATAAACATAATGCAATACCTCGTGAGGCGAACGCTGAAATCACAGTTGATCAATCTAAGATTAAAGACTTAGAAAAAATGATAACTGAAGAAGAAAAAACCATTCTTTTTGAAATAAAACCAATTGATCCAGGTTTTAAAGTAAAAATCAGTAAAACCGATGTAAGTGAAGTCTTAAATAAGGAATCACAAACTAAACTATTGAACCTATTAAACGGCCTTCCACACGGTGTATTCAAGATGAGCTATGATATAGAGGGGCTTGTACAGACTTCTACAAATCTTGCTAAGGTTACAACAGATAAAGATAAGGCAAATGTTCTTTTAAGTTCAAGAAGTTCTATTATGTCAGAACTAGAATATCTGCGTGAACAAATACGTTCAGTTGCAAAACTTACTGGTGCCAAAGTTGAAGAAGAAGAGCCATACCCAGGATGGAAACCTGATATGGACTCAGATATCTTAAAAATCTCAAAAAAAGTATATAAAGATATGATAGGTGAAGACCCAGTAGTTGAGGCAATACATGCCGGTCTTGAATGCGGAATAATTGGTGAAAAATATCCAGAGATGGAAAAGATAAGTATCGGACCGACAATCAAGTATCCACATAGTCCCGAAGAACAGGTTCATATAAGTACTGTCGGAAAATTCTACGACTATCTTATCAATATACTCAAAGCAGTATAAATTTTGAAAAATATCTTAAATTAATACAAAAATGCTTTAATTCAACAAAAGACTTAAATATCATGATTAAATAAAAAGTTTAAGTTAGTAAATTTAAACAAAAAATATGGTTATGCAAAAGTAAAAACTAGTTTTATTCGCACAATATTAGATTTTTTGGATAGTGAAATTATGGTTAATAGAGTAGAGAAGACAATATGCAA
>CAYYOO010000013.1:0-28833 GCA_964473335.1 uncultured Thermoplasmatales archaeon | reverse complement strand
GTTATTGAATCAAGTACTATTCTATTGTAATTATTTGAAAGGATTTCATCTGTCATCTTTTCATAGACAAATTTTTTGTTGATATCCAGATATAGAAATTTTACCACTTGCTGTTCAATACCCTGCTGAAAATCAATATTTAGTTCTCTTGCTTGAGTTATCAATCCTTCGGATTTTTTATCAAGGCTTAAAAAGAGGCATTTTTCATTGTTTTTCATGCCTTCATACAAAAATTGAAAGCAGAATATACTTTTTCCTCCGCCAGGGGGTCCAGATACAAGAGTAATTGACTTTTTTGGAAAACCACCTTGTATTAGATTGTCTAGACCTTCAATACCTGTTTTAACTCGTTCTAATTTGCATCCCTTTTGTTGTATACTATTAAAATCTTGCATACCATCTTCTGATATATAAATTAAGGTATATTACGTTATCTATTACTTTGTTTTTTTCAGATAATTATTTGATTGTTTATAAATAATTATTATTATAGATAAGAATTGTATAGAAATATTTATATAGTTAGTAAAATAAAATTATATATGAAGATAAATCAGGTGTCAATATGACAAGCAAAAACGTACATATCTGGATCTGGCTGCAAGAAGGACGAATGATGAAAGCTATATTAGATGTAGATACATGTATTCTCAAGATATTAGATGAAGATGATAACCTGATTTTAAAGAGAACCGGTTTAAATAAGAACCAAATAAAAAAAGTTGAGGAATGTATAGTAAAATACGGTGCAAAACGATTAGATGGACATACTCAATCTTTTAGATATCTTTAAAAGATCTTAAGGCTCAATTGTAATGATTTTATCTGGATGGACTTCTATTCCATTTTCATTGATTTCTAATAAAAAAATCTTTTTTTTATGTTTAGCATAACGCATTTTAATTATTTCAATAGCATTTTTTCTTGAATCTTTTTGCTTAACATTATAAAGTACTATAATTCCATCTGCAAGAAACTCTTCGATACCTGATTTACTATATCTAGTAGGAACAGGATCAGTTTCAGTTATTAGAAAACTTGTTGCACCTGTTTCTTCAAAGAAGCTGAAAAGTTGTTGAAGATAAACCCTGTAGTTTTTATCCTTTGTCACAGATGCAGCAATAATTGCTGTAAGAGAATCAACAAAAATAGCTTCTGGATGAAAATCCTTAGGTATGATAAGAGGCTTGATTTTGTAGGATAATTCTGTTGCTGAACCAGAACCACCAATAGATCCAAATTTCATCCTTAGAATATCAAGAGGATTTACTTTTTGAATTAAAAGTGTTTCATTTTCTAAATATTTATCTATATCCCAGCCAAATTTTTTCATACTTTTAATGACTCTTTCTTTACTCTCCTCAAAACTAACATACATACAGTGTTTATTTTCTGAAACTAGATTATAACAAATCTCTCTACATAAAGTACTTTTACCAGTGCCTGGTCCACCTGCAACTAATACAGAACTACCTTTTGGAATACCCTTATCTGAAAATAATTCATCAAAACCCTTAATTTTAGTTTTTAGTATGTCTTTTTTTTCACTTTTTTGTTTTGAGTCATCCATTTATTTAATTTCACCTGCAGTTGAATATTAACTATATTTTTTTCATCATCTTATTTTTAGAACTATATTAATTGATTAATAAAAAGCTTTCTTATTTAGCAAACTAGCTAATTACAGTCCCCGTACCAGTTTGTATGCCTATATCAACAATAGTAAAGTCTACAATTATCTGTTTTGGGTTATCAGGATCGGGCTGTTCAGAAGCAGGCTTTGGGGATATTTCAATATATGAGGGGTTTGAAGGATTATCGTATCCTATGTTAATATATTTTTTATATTTGTATAATAATCCATCATCCGGATCTAAAAGACAGTTATTCCATCCATCTAAATGATCTGATTTAATTCTAATATAATGATTAACCGGGTCATTAATATTGAGAGATGTAGGTTCTTCGGAGCTGATATAATTTGTTCTTATATAAGAGGTATCAATTGAATAAGCAGTTGTGTTTTTACCTGGTATACAATCAAAAACTGGAACATAATAATTTATCTTGATAGCTTCACTTTGATTTTCAACAGTCATTGCAGGATTTACTCTCATAACTTCACCTGTATCATTTTTTCCGCCGGTTTGATTTAGAATTATTCCTCCTCCTTCAAAGATATATTTAGGATTGTAATCTATATACATACTATGCATCCTGTATATGGCTGAAGTTAGGGGTATTTCGTTTAAATATCCGGCAGAATCTAAACCTTGTAAACCGGGCATATAAGATATTTTATTGTCTAAAGAATTTGCTTTATCTTTATCAATAATTTTTATATCGCCCAATGTTTGACTTGTGACAAAATAAGGTAATTTATCATTGCCTTGAGTTATTGGGGAAGATATTGGAGAATGAGAAATTGGTTCGCTTGATTGAATAACACCAAGCATTGATTGAGTTTCAATAACAGATTTAAGATGAGCAAATTGATTTTCCACTTCATCAAGATGATCATATTCTTTTTGTTTCATTATCTCAGGGATATAAACAAGTTGTATTGTTGATAGAATTATTGCAACTAAACCTATTAATAACAAAGCCTCTATCACTCCAGAAAGTGCATAATTATTTCTAAAAAATATTTTATGTTTCAATCCCTTCATCACCCTCGATCATAATAATATGTAATTCATATAACTTATATTTTTCCTATAATTTTTCCATTTAGCTTAAAAAACCATTAAATAAGGTTTGCTTGATTCAATTTACAAAATAGAAGTTTTCACCTAAAATTTGGGGAGAAAAAAAATGGGAGAGACATTTGCTGAAAAAATACTTAAAAAATATGGTAAAAAAGATGAAGTTAAACCTAGTCAAATAGTAACTGTAAAACCTGATCATCTATTGACCCATGATAACACAGCTGCAATAATTCAAAAAATTGATTCTGAGCTTAGTAAATATGGGGTATATTCAAAAGACTTATCAGTTATAGTTCTTGATCATGTTGTTCCTGCTGCATCAGAAAAAACTGCTACAAATCATAAAAAAATTAGAGATTTTGTAAAAAAATTTAAAATTAAAAATTTTTTTGATGCAGGAGAAGGGATCTGCCATCAGATAGTATTAGAAAAAGGTCTTGGCTTACCTGGAAAACTAATTTTAGGTAGTGATTCTCATACCTGTTCCTATGGTGCGGTAGGTGCTTTTTCATCGGGTATAGATAGAACTGAGGCTGCTTCTTTGATTCTAACGGGTGAAACTTGGCTTAAAGTTCCAGGGAGCATTAAAATAAATTTAAAAAATAAACTAAATCCAGGAGTATCTGCTAAAGATTTGATACTCAATATCATTGGAGATATATCTGCATCTGGTGCTACATATTGCAGTGTAGAGTATCATGGAGATACAACCCAATTCTCAATAGATGAAAGATTTACTATTGCAAATATGGGTGTTGAAATGGGCGCAAAGAACTCGGTTTTTTTCGTTGATAAAATAACAAAAAAATATTTATCAGAAACTGGTGTAAAAGACGGGTCTTACAAACCGATTAATGCTGATAATGATGCATGCTACATTAATGAACTTGAATATGATTTATCAGATATCATCCCTGTTATTGCATGTCCACATACAGTTGATAATGTAAAAACAATTGACAAGATGGAAGGACTTGAAATAGAGCAATGCCTTTTAGGAACATGTACAAACGGAAGAATATCTGATTTAAAAGTTGCATCTGAAATTTTAAAAGGTAAAAAAATACATCCAAATGTTAGATTCCTTGTTCTTCCAGCATCAAGAGACATATATGAAAAAGCCATTGAAAAAGGATATATTGAAACTCTTGTTAGATCTGGCGCGATAATACTTCCACCTGGATGTGGACCTTGCCTTGGTGCACATCAAGGGGTTTTAGCTCCAGGTGAAAAATGTTTAAGTACTGCAAATAGAAATTTTAAGGGACGCATGGGGTGTAAGGATGCTGAAATTTATTTATCTAGCCCTGAAACTGTTGCATCATCTGCACTTAAAGGAAAAATTAGCGATCCTAGAGAGGTGATATAGATATGAAAGTATGGAAATATGGTGACAATATAAATACAGATCAGCTTTTTCCAGGAAAATATACCTACACGTGTAGTACACCTGATGAAATCATACCGCATCTTTTAGAGGATCTTGATTCGAATTTCTCAAAAAATGTTGAATCAGGCGATATTATTTTTGCAGGTAAAAACTTTGGATGTGGTAGTAGTCGTGAGCAGCCTGTAGTTGGACTTAAAGCTGTTGGTATAAAAGCAGTCGTGGCAGAAAGTTTTGCTAGAATATTTTATAGGGCAGCTATTAACCAAGGTCTTATTTTAATTGAATGTCCTAAAGCAATCAAGACTTATAAAAAAGGAGACAAGGTTGAAATTGATATTGATCGAGGTCAATTAACTATTGGAGAAAAAGATTTTTCTTTTCCAAAACTACCTAAAAAAATACTTGAGATACGTGATGCTGGAGGGCTTCTTGATTATACTCGCAAAAAACTAAAAAAGAAATAATTACAATTTTTTATAATGAGGATATTTCTTTTTTTTATGATTTATTGTTAAACTTTTGTAAGTTTCGACATTATTGATACTTGCAGTGTTGAATTTTTCATCTTGTTTTACTACTTTTCCTGGTATTCCCACTACTAAACTGTTTTTTGGAATATTTTTGTTTTCTGTAACTAGTGCACATGCTCCGATTATTGATCCCTTACCAATTTTTGCACCATTCATAATAGTTGCATTCATACCGATTATTACATTATCATCAATTGTTGCCCCATGTACTATTGCACTGTGACCTATTGATACGTTTTTTCCGATTTTCACTTTGTGTTTTGTATCTGTATGTATTACTGCACAGTCTTGAACGTTTGATCCTTCGTCTATTGTTATTTTGTTTTGGTCGCCTCTGATGACTGCGCTTGGAAAAACTCCACATTTTTCCTTTATTTCTACATCTCCGATAATAACTGCGGATTCATCCACAAAACATGTTTTATCAATTTTTGGTATCATTTTAAACCTTTAACGTATATTCCATTTGATTTTATATTTTATGATTAAGTATTTTTTTTAGATATTTTATATTTTAATAAAAAATAGAAAGATAGAAATACAACTTTATAGATATTAATTTTTATAGATTGGGGGCTATATTGAGAGGAAAAAATATGTTTAACTTATTAAAGATGAAATTAAATAAGATAATAGTAATCCTAGTGTGTTTTGTGTTTTTTTTAAATATTTTTGTAATTCATGCTGATTCTGAAAATTCTGATAACATGCCAGATTTATCAATAGAATCTGTTGATTATGACCAGGTACTAACTGAGGGTATTGAAACTAGTTTTTTAGTTAATTTAAAAAACGTAGGTAATAAAAATATATCAAATGAGAATCTACAAATTTTTTTGTTTAAAGATCAGATTCCCAACTCGATAATTTTTAATTCTTCTATTGATAGTGTTGATATTGGTGAGTCAATTTCTTTAAGGATTGATTGGACACCTGGTTTTGGTGATGATGAAGATCATGTTCTAAAGGTATTTTTTAATTATAACAAAATCTTTGAGGAGTTGTCTTACGAAAATAATCTGGCTGTTTTTCATGTAAAAATCAATAAGAAAGAAACAGAGTTAGGAATTGATGATCTTGATATACCTGAAAGATTTATCCTTAACAAGACGTCTAATATCAAATTGAGGATTTCAAATGTTGGTCAAAGTACAGATGATACTGTTAAAGCAAAATTGAAGTCAAACCTTGAAGATGATTCTATAATTTTGGAAAAAAAAGGTTTAGATAGTGGACAAACATATGCTTTTCAGTTTAATTTTACGCCTTCTAATTTAGGTGTTCACACTTTGAATTTTGAAATTTTTGTTAAAGATGATTTGCATGATAGTAGAAGTTTGGATGTTACTGTAAGTGTTGGTAATTATGAGTGGTGGAATGAAAACTGGCATTATAGATATTTGATTTCTCTAGAAGGGTCAGGTAATTTCTCAAAATTTTTTAATTTCACACAAATACTAAATGACATTGGTCTTTATTCAAAAAGTTTTGAAAAGGACACTCTAAGAATTACACAGTATTCTGATGATGGTGAATTTATTAACGAAGTTAAAAATTTTAGTTTTAATGAAACCAATGGTTTTGATAATAAATCTAATGCTGCCGGTATTCTAGAATGGGATACAAATATTCAATCAGATTTTAAGACATACTTAATATATTTTGATGTTTTTGAAAATATTGGAGCAAGATCTAGTTTACCTGAAAATTTTATCGGTGAAAAATCAAATGATATTGATGTTATATTTGATGATATTTATGAAAGCTGGTGGATTGAGGTTTTAAGCCCAAGTGAAAATGATATTATCCTTGTTGGTGATAATATTAACATTAGCATAAATTCAGTTGCAAAGATTGAAAGTTCACAGGTTTTTATATATCATAATGAGGATAGAACGCATAATTACACTTTTTATTTAGATTCTTCAAGTGATAAATTATTATTCTATAATGATAGTTTTTCACTTGATAAAGAGGGAAACTGGACAATTGATTTTATCTGTTTAGATTATGCTGGTTTATCTTATAATCTATCATATGTTTTCTATGTTGGTCAGCCTGATCTAATTACTTCTGATCTTAAGGTTTATTCAAAAGAAGGAAAATCTTTTTCAAATTTTTATTTAGATGATACATTGAATATTTCTGTTGATATTGAAAGCATTCTTTTATCACTTAATGATGTAGATGTTACTTTGTCAATAGAGGATAACTCTGAAAATTCTATATATAATCAAACAAGGGAATATGATTTTATAAAAAACGAAGAAAAATCTATTTATTTTGAGTGGAAAGCAAATATTTCAGGTAGTTTAAATGTTAATGTGGTTGTTGATTCTAGTAATGAAATAGAGGAAAAAACCGAATCTAATAATAAAATTTCAGAGGCAATTTTTGTCAAAGAATGGTCAGATTTGGTTGTAAATAGTGTTATTTTCCCGGATTATAATATTACTGAGTTTGACAAAGTAAATATTGATATTGTAGTTAAAAATCAGGGTCTTGGAGATGCTGAAGATAGTAAAATTAGTTTATTTATAGAAAAAAAGTCTGGAAACAACCCTGTTATGCTTTTTGATAATGAAGTCGATAGCGGAAGTTTTAATGTTGGGAGTAATAGTTCAAAGAAAGTTAGTTTAATATGGGATTCAGCTAAAGCTGGAGATTTCTATGTCGGAGTAAAGATTTTTGATATTAACTATTATCGGGGTTTTTTTGCATACACCTTTACCTCAGTAAAAACTCTTAGTGTTTCGCAAGTAGAATCAATTCCTCCTGTGATAAATAATATATCAATTTATCCTGATTATCCCGTTATTGGCCAAGAAATTGTTATTGAGGCTAATATTTTTGATAGTTCCAATCTTAAAAATGTATCAATTAATATTACTGATCCAGATGGATCAAATACATTTGATTATATGTTAAGGACCCATGATGATTATTTTGAGTACATATATGATAAAACTGATGAAATTGGCATCTATAGTTATGAAATAACTGCTATTGATAGTAGTTTAAAAAATAACATTAATATTAAAAAAGGTAGTTTTGAAATTAATGATGATGATATCAAACCTGAGATTAAATATATTAGAACAGATCCATTTGTTCAATTAGCAGGTGAAAATTTAGCTATCTACTGTACTTGTACTGACAATATTGAGGTTTCTAAAATAGAAGTTAACATTTTTTCAAAAGATAATATGTCTGTTGTTGAAGAAATGTCATTTTATAATGGAAACGAATATGTATATAATTATATATATGAAGTGCCTGGAAAATATTGGTATTATATAGAGGCAGAGGATGAATCGGGTAATAAAATTAGATCTAATGAAGAAATCTTTTGGATAACTAATGACTTGAATGATACAGATGGAGATGGTCTTTCTGATATGTGGGAGGACAAACATGGTTTTAATAGGTATGATCCAAATGATGCAGAGGAGGATATTGATTCAGATGGATATACTAATTTAGAAGAGTTTAATATGGGTACCAATCCAAGAAAAGATATAATGCTTGAAAATGTTGCATATAATATAAGAGAAAATATTTGGTACTTGATAATATCCTCAATAATATTTTTCTTAATAGTTTTAATATTTTATAGATTGAAAAAAAGGAGAATTACAGCATGAAATATATTACTAAATATTTTAATGATATAACCTTATCAATTCTATTGATAGTAGGGATTATAATATTCATTTTATCGATATTTGATATTTTGTTTGATCAGGGATGGATCCTTTTTTTAGCTGCCGGTTATATAATTATTTTTTCTTTATTGGTTATACCATTATTTTCATTTTATTCTGAAAAAAAAATACCTTCTTTATCTATTGAAGAATTTGAAAAATCTCTTTCCGGTGGTCTTTTTCATTTTAAGTGCCCTGTTTGTGACGGAATTTTTGCAGTTAAAAAATCAAAAGGAAATGATAATCTTGTTACCGAGATGACATGTCCAGATTGTGGGATTGTTGGAATTATTTCTGATAATCCTGACTGTACTATTGAAGAGATACCAGAAAAAAAATCCCCAAAAGAAAATTTTAGATGCAGAAATTGTGGCGAGGGAGTAACAATTTGGGCGGAAGGATCTAATCTTTTTAGCGATACAAAAATCTTAGTATGTCCTTTCTGTAAAAATAAAAAACCACTTGAAAAACTTTAGTTTTTCTTGATATGTCTTATTTTTACTGCTTCACCAAATTTAAGATTTTTCATATCTTTTCCGTTCATAATAGCTGAGCCAACTGCTATTAGATTGTTTTTCTTTTGTACTATTACTTCATCTCCAATCCTAATTTCCTCATCAGCATTTTTTATACCTGGTGCAAAAACAGAACCAACCAACTCAAAATCATCAGATATATTTACTATATTTTTTTTCTCTTTAAATAATATTTTTGCTCCATCTAGTGTTAATGAAATCTTTCCTTTTTCTTTTACTATCATTCCAATCTGCTTATTATCTTTCATTATTTTTTGATATGGGTATCTTCCCTTGATTTTAGCATTTTTTAATAGTTTTTCTGCAGTTTTTTTGCCAAAATGATATGAGGCAAATGATTGTACGTCTTCATTGACTCTTTTAAATCTATCTACTTTATCATATTTTTTTGTGATATCATTTAACGTATTTTTTAAAAGATCTAATGATTCTTTTGATGTAGGATGATCTACGCAGGTCTTATAATCGATTTTTACTATTTTTTTTATAAAATCAATCATATCTTTCTTTAAATGTGAGATAACAAAATCATATTCATTTTTTTTAATATACTCTTTTAAAAGATAATTTATCATTTGTTTTTCATGTTCAAACCATGTCCCTGTAACTGGTATATCATAGTTACATGCAGGATATATAAGTTCAAGTTCTCTTGGTACAATTCCTACCGGAGAAGTTACAATTAATTCGTGGATTACATATTGGTTTTTTATTGAATTTATAGTTCTTTTAAAAAAACTATGTGACTTTGAAAAAGAATATGGTTTCTTTTTTGAACAGGGTAAAAGTAGAAGTATTTTAGCTGATTCTGGTTTTTTATATCTATTTATGGCTCTATTTTGAAATCTTTTTATCTCAGGTCTGTTCATAGATTCAATAGAATTTGCATAGAGAGTATTTTTACTTTTAATAGGTGTTTTTTCCTCTAAATAATTGTAATATTTATCATCAATAATTCTTAGAACGGTTGTTAGATTTGAATCAGCTTTGATTCTTTGTTCAACAAGATTTCGAAGAGAGTTATTTCTAATAGAATTCCTTATATTTTTTAGTTCAGAAAATAAAATGTAGTAGTTATGATAAAGGATTTCTTCAAAATCCATTTCATCTGGTTTTTTATTGGACTTTATGCAAATAGGACAAATGCATGAATTTTCTTTCATATCCTTTGTTTTTTTATTTCCATTTTTAAAAAACATAATTTTATCTCTAGCATTGACAATTGCATTTGTTGAATCAAAAAGGTCTATTCCTAAATAAGTTAGTAGAGACAAATTTTTTGGTTCAGCAATAGATGGAACATATAATATTTTCTCAGGTCCAATTTCTTTTCTTTTCTCAATTATTTCGTATACAAATTTAGTAGGATTTGTAAAAAGCTGTTTTGCGTATTTTATAGCATATATTTCTTTGTCATCTATTTCTAATAAGTTATTTTCATCATTTAAAAAATCTTCATAGATTCTATTTTCTTTTGAAAAAAATATTTTTGGCTTATTGTTTTGTTTTTTTTCATTTGTTAAAATTATTTCAGAGAAAATAGGTGACCTGAATCTTTTATTATCTATAAATAAAATATTAGGTGTTTTTATTTTGTTTTTATCTATGTTGTTTTCCCCGATACGAGCAGGTCCATCTTGTTTTAATATTCTTAAGCCCATTATTTTTTTGTATATAGAACTAGTTAATAAGATATTTTAATGCCTAAAATACCTTTGAGCTGAAAAAACCATTGCAATTCCATGGTCATCTGCGGCATTTATAACTTCTTTGTCACGGATACTTCCGCCTGGCTGAATTATTGCTTTTACTCCTGCATCGGCTGCAAGGTCAACTGCATCTCTAAATGGGAAAAAAGCATCGCTTGCTAAGGTACTTCCTTTTATGTTTTCTTTTCCTTTATGTGTGGCAATCCATGCTGCATCGACTCTTGCTGTTTGACCTCCTCCTATTCCAACAGTTTCAGTGTCTTTTACAAATACAACCGAATTTGATTTTACATGTTTTACTACTTTTACTGCAAACTCCATTGATTTGATTTGTTCTTTTGTAGGTCTTTTTTTACTTACAATTTTCCATTCTTCTTTTGGAGTCAGATATCTGTCTCTTTCTTGTGATAAAAATCCTCCGACTACACTTCTAAATCTCATTCCTTTTTTCTCTATTTTTTTGTCAAGATTTTTTAATTTTAGGATTCTAAGATTTTTCTTTTTAGAAAATATGTCTTTTGCTTCTTTTGAAAATTCTGGTGCAATTATTACTTCTAAAAATAGGTTTGATAGTTCTTCAGCTACATCTTTTTTTACTTCGCGGTTAAAACTTATTATTCCTCCAAAGGGTGAATAGGTATCAGTTGAAAATGCATTTTTCCAAGCAGTTAAAAGATTTTTTGCACTAGCAACTCCACAGGGTGTTGCATGTTTTATTATAACACAAGTGGGTTCACTAAATTCTTTTATTGCCTCTATTGCACAATCTCCATCAAGTATATTGTTATATGATAATTCTTTTCCTTGTAATTTAATTGCATTAGTTATGGATGCTTCGTTTGTCTCAGGTATTTCTTTATAAAAAGCACCTTTTAAATGTGGATTTTCACCATATCTCATATCCTGTTTTTTCCTCATTGTGATACTTTGCGCATCAGGAAGTATGTCATCTGTCCATCTTTTTCTTAGATAATTTGAAATTATTGTATCGTATTGAGCGGTATGCGTGTATGCATCTATAGCTAGTTTTTCTCTTTCAGATATACTGATATTGCCTTTATCTTCTAATTTTTCAATAACTCTATTGTATTGATTTTTATTTGTTACTACTATTACATCTTTGTAGTTTTTTGCTGCAGAGCGAATTAGTGTGGGTCCACCGATATCAATGTTTTCAATTATTTCATCTATTCCAACTTTTTCTTTTTCAATTGTCTCCTCAAATGGGTAGAGATTACATACAAGTAGATCAATTGTGTTAATTCCGTGTTTTTCTAAGGTTTCTATATGTTTTTTGTTGTTTCGTTTTGCTAGGATTCCACCATGTATTTTTGGATGAAGGGTTTTTACTCTTCCATCAAGCATCTCTGGAAAATTTGTAACTTTTTGAATCTTTGTAATTTTAATATTTGATTTTTTTAAAACATTGGCTGTGCCACCAGTTGAAATTATCTCTACATCCAAGTTAGATAGTCTTTTTGAAAAATCTATTATTTTTTCTTTGTCTGATACACTTATTAACGCTCTTTTTACTTTCATTTACTGTTACCCAGAATGCATAGTAATATTGCTCATAAACATTTGGGTTTTTTTATGAGTTTTTCTCTATTTCTATTGCTTGTTTAAGGCTGATTTTTCCTTCAAGAACCTTTTTTGCAGTTTTTTCTGATATTGTAAATTGACCCTTTGTTTTTATTCTGCTTTTTTCCTGGATGTTTCTTATCTCTCCTTTTGTCGGCTCAAGAGGTAGTTTGCTTTGTACTTTTCCGCCATGTATAAGTGCTATTGCTGCAGCAGCTTCACTATCTCTTAAGTGTCTTTTTACTTGATGTGAAGGTGTAGTTTTTGTTTCATCTACTATTTCTATTGGTATTTTTAGTGGAATAAGAGAATTTATAATTCTATTTCTAGAAAGAATTGATCCATGTCCTATCCTTATTATTGTTTGGATGGATGGATACTCTTTTAAAAATCTTTTAATTTTATTTAAGACCTCTTTTGGGCTTTCAACATGGGTTTTACTAAGTAATTTGTCATCTCCCACAACTGCTATTCCAGGTTTGTCTCCAGGATCAATTCCAATATATAAAGTGTGATAGAGATTCTTTCCGATAAGCATTTGTACTGCAAGATCTACTGCATGATCTACTGTATCATATGCATCAGCAGCAACTACTTTTGCCTTTTTTATATCATGAATTTCATTATTTGATGTAAGAACCACTCCAATTTTACTAGGGATATTTTCTAATGAGGATAGTGAAACATAAGGAATTTTTCTTTTTCTAAGGATTTTTAAGATATCATAATAAAGAGAGAAATTTTTTGTATACACTCCAATTGTTTTCATTTAATAAAACTAATATCTGGTAATAATATAATGTTTTTGAAAGAATTTTATTTAATTTCTTTATCTTTCCCATGTAAATTTTTTATCTAAATATTCTGTCCAAAAAACCCTGAGTTCCTTTTTAATTAGATCCTTTTCATTTAAGATTGCATAGCTTTTTTTAACAACTTTGTCAAGGTGTTTACCAAGACTTAAATCTAAAATGTTTTTTTCTAAGAATCTTTTAATATTTGTGTGTTTTCTAATAATTTCAGCATTTATTCTTTTGTCTTTACTAGTTATAAATTGTATTAGTCTTTTATGGTTCTGCCATTTTTCTTTGAACTCTTTTACATTTTTCTCCATTTTTAAAGGTGGTCCTTGATGTATTTTTGTTTTTTGCAGGTTCTTTTTTTCTGTTTTTAAAATTATGTATATATCATTTTTATCTGAATTAATATAAAATTTTGAATCGTATATATTAAATTCATTTCTTTTACAGGATTCAACAATTGAATTTTCTGCTTTTCTTATCTGAGGATAAAGATTTTCATCTATTATGTCTGGTTCGTTGAATTTAATTCCTAAATATTTGCAATCTTGTTTTTTAATTTCTTTTTTTATTTTTTCCAGGGGCCATGGTTTTATCTGATTTGGAAAAAAGAAGTTAATATTTGGGTTTTTAAGGTATTCTATTGAAGCTTTTTTAAATAGTTTAAATTTTTCGTAAATTACTGCAGATGCAACATTTCTCTCAGGATCAACTGGATCAATAAAAATCAGAGGTGTTTCAAAATTAGGATTTTTTTCTCCCTTAGATAACGATAGTTTTATTCCCTTCTGCCAATCTGATGCGTTTTTTATTAGATTTTTAAAATCCTCATAATATATTATTAGTATTTCACATAAATATCCAGAAAAACCTTGGATTTGTGCTTCAGCGCCATAGCAGTTGATGCCTTTTAGAAATTGTTTTAATAACCTTACTTCTCTTTTTTGTTGTTCTTTTAGGTTTTCCTTTACATATTTTGTGTGAAGTGGGGTTCTATCAACAGCTGAAAGCTTTTGGTCTGCTTTTTCGATTTTATAGCATGGAACGATTTCTACATAAAAGTCTTTGTAATATCCTCTTATATATGGGTGTTCTGCATAAGATTCCTCTGTGTTTTTTAAAATACTTTTACCAATTGACAGAGTTTCTTTTGAGATTTTTTCTTTTGTTAAATTTGTTGGATAACATAAAAAAAAGTCTATATCCATATTGTTCATAAGATAAGTATCTTTTGCAATAGATCCTACTAATTTTATTTCTGCTGGTAGTTTTCTTTTTTTTATTTCTTTGTCTAATTCTAATCTTATTTTTTTTAATATATTTTTAATTTCTTTTCTGTATTTATCTGTTGGAGATATTTTTTTAAGTACTTTTTTTTCGATTTGTTTCATTATTTTCTTTTTTGTGGATGTATCTCTCTATTAAAAATATTGTTACTAGTGCCACAATTGCCCCTGCTATGACATCCGTTATCCAATGTATTGATAGATATATAACTGAAATTAGTACAGTTATCATAATAAAATATGTAAAATATTTGAATCTTTTATTATCTGTTTGACTGCCGGTGTATGCTAAAAATATTGCCATAGCTGTATGAAGTGATGGTAGGCAGTTGTCAGTAGTTGTTGTTGAATAGAAGAATTGCTCAATTGTGGGTAGAACTGTTTCAAGCGCTGAATCAGCTCCATAAAAAGTATAAACATTTGTAATTGGTAAAAATAAATAGAAAGGAAGAGCAATGATATATGTTATAACTAGTGCATAAGCTAGGCTTTTTAGTGCTTTTGTTTGGTTATCTAGAATATAGTATAGTAAAGCAAACCATAGACTAAATGGATAAATAACAATATAAATTAAGACAAAGAAATGTAAAACGCCGGGAGTCCAGTGTTGGCTAAACCAAAATACAATATCTCCTTCTAATGATTGTAGTGTATTTGCATAGTCATAGTTAACCCATTGAGTGGCGATAGGGTCTAAAAAATTCACTTCAAAAATATGAAAACTAAATGCAATTATTATCATTGATAGTAGTTTATATCGTTTTAAAGCCATTAGAACGAGTTTTTTAACATCCAGCGGTATTTTTTTAAAAAAACCTTTTGGAGTAAGAAAGATTATACTAAAAACTGCAAGTGCTAGGTTAGCTAGTAAAAAATAAATTATCCACATATGTGCTTACCTTTCCTCAAATATCTATCTCTTTTAATGTAGTATAAATCGGTCCTTTTGGTGTAAGTTCACTTTTTTTAAGGCTGACTTTGTCAACCTTTAGGTTTATGAATTCTTCATTTTTATATTTATTTAAAATTTTTAAGATTATATCTTTATTTTTACCACTTTTCACCCTAGCAATTGTTATATGTGGTGAAAATCCTCTTTTTTCCTTCTTAAATCCGATTTTTGTTAGCCCTTCATCAATTTTTTTTGCAATTATGCCTATTTGTTCACCTTTTTCAATACCTATCCATAGGACTTTCATGTAGTTTAAGTTTGGAAAGGCTCCAGTTTTTTTTATTTTAATTTCAAAAGGTTCAATTTCTTCAACTGTGTTTTTAATAATTTCTTCTATTTTTGGGATTAATTTTTCTTCAGTATCACCTAAAAACTTTAGAGTGATATGCATTTTTTCAGGTGATACGATTTTTAAGTTAGCCTCGCTTTTGTCTAATTCTTCTATTATTTTTTTAATTTTTTGATTTGGTTTTAAATCTATAGATATGAAACCTCTGAATTTAACCATTTTAGCTCGAACCAATCTATTTGTATCAATTTTTTTTCTATAAATTCTGTGGTTTTTTTGACAACAAATGTAAGGAAATATTTATAAACTATAATTTACAAAGTATATCTTTAATGAGGAGAAATATGGAAAACACACATAAAATCAAGAAAATTAAATCGTATATGGAGCTATTTAGACCATTTACTCTTCTTGCTCCTCTTATTGTCTCAGTTTCAATTATGATTGCTAGTTTTTTTTACAGTAATCACAATGATATATTTACAAATCTTATCTATCTAATAATACCTGCAGGAATAATTCTTGCACTATTGAATGGTGCATCTAATACACTTAATCAAATTACAGACTTAAAAACAGATAAGATATCAAAGCCTTATAGACCTCTTCCAAAAAAAACTATATCAATAAAAGAAGCAAAAATTATTACAGCAATTTTATACACTCTTTCAATAACTTTTTCCTTTTTTATTAATGCTAACTTCTTCTTATTTGTACTTTTAATTACTTTTTTCACAGTTACGTATTCAATCAAACCAAGATTTAAGGATAAACTCTTTATAAATCAACTGTGGGTTGGAATTCCAAGAGGATTACTAGGGATACTTGCATCATGGAGTGTTTATTCAAACCCTTTACAACCTCTTCCTTTAGCAATAGGTTTAATTGCTATGGTATTTTTGATAGGTGGATCAATCACTAAAGATATAACAGATTGTGATGCTGATAAGAAAACAGGTACAAAAACTCTGATAAATACCTATGGAATCAAAGAATCAGCAATATTGGTTTTTCCATTTATGTTGTTTCCTTTTGTATTTATTCCAATTCTCATAGATAGTATGTTAATAGAACCGCATTTCTTTTTACTAACATTTCTTGCGATTCCATCATGTTATATATTCTATCTTATGATAAAGGATAGTTCAAAAAGAAAAAGACTTGAGAATACTTCATCTTGGGCATTGATGTACATAACTTATTTTTTCTTTGCTTTTGGTTTTTCTGTTCTAACAATAGCAGGTAAAATAATAATTTAAATTTTTATCCGCCGCTAATCATATGAATGGCATCAATTTTTGAATTATCAGGTACAATTGTATTTTCAAAATCATCTCTTTTGACAAGTTTTCCATTGATTTTAACAACAATATTTGGAAAAGTATATTTCATTCTTTTAAGAAGTTCTCTAACTGTTTCATTTTTTTTATATTCGACTTCTCTACCATTTACTTGAATCATTTATCTTCACCAAGAATTAATTCCAATGCAAGATTTGCTTGAATGTTTGCAAAGATAGAAACTCGAGGAGATGTTAAAACATCTTCTTTGCTATCCAATGCCTTTTTGTCATAGATCATATATAGATTTCCAAGTTTTTTTATCTTAATTCTTTCAAAATGTCCATAGCCTGATACCCCAGATGCAGAAATTACATATTTATCTGGATAGTTTGTCATAACATCCTCAACAAAATCTGTTTTTACCTCTGCTTTATCAAGTGCTTCAATTATTATATCACAATTAGAAAATAACTTATGCATTGTTCCTTTTGTTAATCTTTGATTAAAAATATCTACATCAATTTCTTTATTTATTTTTGCAATATTTTCTTTTAAAGCTTTTACTTTTATTTTACCAATTTGATCTTTGAAAAAATATTGTCTGTTGAGATTACTTTCTTCAATTTTGTCATGATCAACAATAATTAATTTTCCAATACCTGCTCTTGCAAGAGAAACAGCAGCATTAGACCCAAGACCACCAGCACCGGCAATACCAACTACTGAATTTTTTAATTTATTCTTTATTTTTTCTTGTTTTTCAATGTTCATAATGCTTTACCATTTTTCCCAATATTTTGGATCAATACTTGGTGGTTTTTCTCCTTTTGAGTATTTACCGCCCCATTTGTTAAGACCTTTCTTTTGGTCTTTATCAATTTCTTTTTGAAGCATATCAAGCATTTTTTTATCTGTAAAACCAAGCTTTTTCATCTTTTGAGGGGTCGGAACTCCATTTGGTGTCCATCCACGTCTAAAATATACTGCATCAGTAAGTTTTTGATATTGGTCTTGCTTCCAATTATATAGAGTTTTTATTTTTTCTTCAATACTCATTTTTTCAATATTGGATTTTTTAATGCCTACTTTTTCTATAAGCTGCTTGTCATATCTATCTTCTCTAGACCTATATTCAGTTTCAGTTACAGGACCCATTGATCTATATGGTATCCAATCATCTTTTCTTCTCCCTCTCCCCATCCATACATTCATAGCTCTCTGCCAATTATAGCATCTTTCACTTTGAAGGATAAGTTCTTCTTTATCTATATTCCATCCGGTCATAGCATTCTGATATTCAACATAGTTTTGAATGTGTTCGGGGACCTTTGCTGGTTCATCTGTTTCAGCGTTATTTGCAGGTTCAATATCATTCCATGGAAGTTTACATAAGCCGTTTAAACCAAACCAAGTCCTCCACATTGGAAAATAATGAAGAGCTTCAGCTTTATCTTGAAATGTTGGTATCTGATTATTTACCATATCCATAAAAATAAGCCATGCCTCATCATGTTGCGGTCCTTTCAAAGTTAGGCCGTATCCACCTTGCATAGCAAGAGATTCCTTTGTAACATACTCTGAATATTCAAGGCCTTTACTTTCCATACCGCATTCTTCGATAAGATGTGGATCGCCCCATTTTTTCTTTTTCAACCAGTCTTTAGCACGTCTTATTCCTTTTGAAGCAATTTTTATAAATTCAGAGTCATCGCCTTTTGCCATTCTGTGCATAAATTTCATTACTGCATCAAAATTTCCAAAACATAGTTCAAGTCCCGCGCATCTTTCTTTATTTAAAATTCCATATTCATACATTTCCATGTAAAAAGCAATAGCAGTACCAGTTGATATTGTATCAAGGCCATAGGTATCACAGTAAAAGTTGAACTCTAAAATTTTTTTAGTGTCCCACAAGCTCATATTAGCTCCGCATCCAACTGTTTCATATTCAGGTCCATCCACTGTTACAATTTCACCTTTATATGGCCCGGTCTTAATTTCAAAGCCATCAACTGTCTTTGCACAAGCCATGGTACATCCATGCCAACATCCATCAGGTATGATTTTAGTAAAATGTTTAAAAAACTTAGGAGAATATATTTTTGAAGCCTTTGGAAAACTTCCAAATCTATAGTTTTCACAAGGGAGAAGGTCATATTCATCCATTATTTCAACAAGATGTACTGTCCCAACTCCTCTCATATTACATTGTTTTCTATCTAGATCTCTTATTTCTCGGTGTAATTTTGTTCCAACTTCTGCAATTTTATTTGGCTCAGCAGGATTGTTTGTAATACCCGTAAAGTTTTCAACTTTAGCAACTATTGCCTTTATATTTTTGTTTCTAAGAACGGTTCCAAGTCCACCTCTTCCAGCTTGTTTCATTCTACATACTTTTCTTCTAATATCATAAAAACTAAAATTCATGCATCCCCAGTAAGAGTTTTGAGCTCCTTTTCCAGCTGAAACAACAGATATGAGCTGCTTTGATTCATCAGTATCATCATTTGCATACATCTCTGTTAGTTGTTCACTTAATAAATGAGAATTTGTCTCTTCAAGAGGTGCTGATTCAATTGATATATTTCCATTTTCTCCGTCGATTAATATTACTACATCATGTTTTGCTTTTCCTTGTATCTCTATTGCATCAAAACCAGCAAATTTAAGATAAGGGCCAAAAAAACCTCCAACATTACTATCACATATAATATCAGTTGAGGGCGAGATTGATAAACATAGAGATTTTCCACTACCAGGATATTGTGTTGTTCCACATAATGGACCAGTTGAGATTATCAATTCATTTTCATCACTATTCCATCTAGTACTTGACTTTATCGAATCCCATAAAAGTTTTAATCCAAAACCTCTCCCACCAGTGAACTCTTTTTTCATTCTATCAGTCACTGGCTTTTCCTTTATTTCTTTTGTAGTCAAATTAATGTAAAGAGTTCTATTTGCAAAACCTTTCTCAACTTTCCCTTTTTTATAATTATATTCCTTAACTTTATGATGTGCTTTTTTTAATTTTTCAATATTCCATTTGTGTTTAGTATTTCCAGTTTCATATTCTTTTACTGGTATTTGTCCTTCAGTCATCTAATGTCCTCCCTCTAGATTATGATAAACAACTTGTTCAATATCATCAATTTTTACTTCAACAAGTTCAAGTGCCTCAGTAGGACATGCTCTCACGCAAGCACCACAGGATATACACTTGAATGGTTCGATTCTTGCATCTGATTTTCTCATCGCACCAATTGGGCAAAAACCAACGCATGCCTGGCAACCTATACATTTGTTCTTGTTAAGATAAACTACTCCGTTTTTCTTTCTTGTAAGTGCACCAACTGGACACATATCAATACAAAGCCCTCTTTGATCACATACATGCATCTTGTAAGAATCTCCATCTTTTATGATTCTTATTGCTGATTTATCTCCTCCCTCGTCAGATTTGAAATGAACCATGGAGCAAGCTTTTTCACACTCTTTGCATCCTTTGCATTTTTTAGGATGAAATTTTAGGATTTTTACCGTTTTTGGTTTTTCCATTATTCTTCACCTTATGAAAAAATAATAAAATTGGTAATTAGCACAATCCAACAAAAAGCACTTATTCCAATTGTCGTAGGATAGTATAATCTATCCTTTATTTGTAAGTCTAATCTTTTTGTTTGAAGTAAAACTGGGATTGTAAATGCTCCAGCAAATGCAGCAATAAGCCCACTTGAAAGTATTCCAGGTATTTTTACAAATAAGTTTGCCAGATAAAAACTGTTTTGTGAAAGAGGTGTTAAAATTTGAGTGACAATATATCCACCGATAAATATTGTATATGCTGAAAAGATCCCAAGACTTGCTTGTGTTGTAATTGTTTTTAAATTTGTAAAATCAATTTTTTCTAATTTGTAGAAAATAATCTCAAATATTGCAGCTTCTGCAGCTATTGCAATACCTGAACATACCATACATGTTACACAAAATGGATCAAAGATTTTCAAGCTTCCAGCAATTAGCCCCATTCCAAGTTGCATCCCTCTTTGTTTGAAGATCATCCTACTTAAGAATAGAAAACTCAATGCAAAAATACCAGTCATTATTGCTCCATTATTTACTATTGGTCCAATTATTACTTCAGAAAAACCCCAGAGTGATCCAAATAGTACTATAGCTAATATTAGTTTTATTTTATTCATTTTTAGTTCACCTCAATTTCTACTACATTATAAACCCAAAAGCTATGGGTGAGATCTGGAAAATAGACTCTATTTTTATCAAGAGAAAAAACGCCGGTTTTTATATCCGTCCATTGTACTGTTTGCTGATAAGGATCTGGCTCTACAGCCTTAAATGTATATTTATGACATTCATGGCAGTTAACACCTGATTTTATTATCATTTGATCTAATGGATAACCTGTTTTTTCCCCGCTGTCTGTTGAAATTGTTATTTGTTCTATGGAACTTAAAAACTCAGATTTTGAGTACTCTACATCGTTAATTATTATTGTTTCATCATCGATTTTTTGCTCATTTGTTATGCCTGAAACATAAATTGATGAAGAAATTCCTACTAACAACACAATCATTGCCAAAATTGGAAATAATCTATCATTCCCCATAAACATCGGTGCACGGATAGAGACTATATTATATAAAAATTATGACTATTTTTTATTTTATTTTTCTGGAAACTTCGTGTTTTTTAATAATATCCTCAATTGTTTTTACATCGCCCAAACCGACTTTAAAAATTTCCTCATTAAATAATTCTTTTTTATTTGGGTCTTTCATGAAGGTAATCTGTTTTTCTTCTTCTAATAAAGCTGATTTGATTTCTTCTTCATCTTTTAGATATCTAAATGATGGTTTTGGTTTTCTTTTTTTTATCTCTTTATCTGTTTTTGAATTTTTTAAAATATTGTCTACTAAATCATCGATTGATGTATATAGTCCCATTTGAACCCTCATATTAGATAATGAATAATGCTTTTTTAATGTTTCTTATTGTTTTTTTGTTGTATATAATACTTAAAAAATAATTAAACTAAACCATTGTTTCTGATTTTTTTACTATATTTTCTAAGGGTTTCTTCTTGCTCAGGTCTCCACTGTATTTTTTCTAAAAGAAAATATGAGATATCATTATTTATATCAGTTATTCTACCCGGTGCTAGTTTTAGGTAGTTGTCAATTAGGATGCTGCATAATTTATATTTTTCTTTTGTAAACATTGGATCAGTTGATAGGATTGATGCACACATCCCAGCTATGTCTTCTGAAGGTTTACCTGATCTAGTTTCTTCAAAATCTACTCCCCATATTCTATCTGTGAAAATAAAATTTCTTAAAGTTGGATCGCCATGAATTAAAAACTTATCTTCATCTTTAAAATGATTATGAAATTTATGGAACCATTCTGAGAGAAGTTTGATTAATCTTTTTTTCTCTTGATAAGATGTTTCTTCATTGTTAATTAAATCACATAGGTTTTCACCCATTATATAGTTCATAATTAGACAATTATTGTTTTTGTCCTTTTCATAGACCATTGGTAGTTGTAGATCTGTTTTTCCTTTTTCAAGAATTTTATATTCGTTTTCCAAGTTATCTTTGAGGCCGGGTACATACCATTTTAAAATTCTAGGTTTTTTATTGATTGTAACATATGCAACTGTGTTTTTTTTGCTTTTTAATTTTTTTTGTAAAATTGTATTTTTATATTTTTTACCTTTACTAATTAAATCTTCAATATCTCTCATTTACAATTCAAATATAAAATATAAAGAAAAAAAGGTTGTGGTTGAATTATTCTATTTCTATTTTAACAACATTACTTACCCATTTATTAGATAGACTTATTGGTTCATTTCCAACTATTGCTACCATTAATGGGCCATCTTCTTCAGATAGGTATTCTCCATTTTGTTTGTAAGCAAGAATAACGGATACATCAACACTTGTTTTGTTCCCCGTTTCGTTATATGTGACAAGATTTCCATTTATTTGAGATTTATTGAATATCGTACTGTATCCATCTGGCGCAGATATTGTTATATTATATGTTTCAGGAATATTATTGATGTCATCAAGTAATTTTGAAACTTTTACTCCTTCATATTGATTTGCGCTTTCATTCATTGAGGGTTTTATTATTATTGTCCCAGTTTTAAAAAATGGACTTGCTTTCATATATCTAGCTGTACCAGTTGTTGATTGTAAATTTTCAATATCTGTAAAATTATATTGATAATCTGTATTGTTATAGGTCATAGTTAAGGTTAGAGTTGGTTTTTCGGTTTTATTATCAGCAGTTTCATCTTGTGTATCTTCTCCGGATCCTGCATTTGTATCTTCTTTTGGTAGATTCACATATATCATTACAACTGCTGCAATTACCAGTACTATTACCAGCCCAATTGAAAGCATTTTATTTGTATTGTTTTTTTCTGCCATGTTTTTGTTGCAAAAAAGAACCTCTTTTTAAATATTTTCATTTTTTACAGTACTTTGGAAAGTAGCCTAAATATGGCTCAAACTGACTAATTCTAGTATAGGCGGACATATTTCTTCTCCTTATGAGTATAATTTTAGGCATTCAGAAATGTTCGAAAAAAGTTACCTTCCGAACTACTGTTTTTAAAAGTTACTTTCTAGAAGTCAAATATATGCCACTTAGGATTATTGCTCCTCCAATAAAAGTATAATTTGATGGTATTTCAGAAATCCATGGTATTGCATATGCAAAAAGAGTTGATCCAATAGGTTCTCCGAGTAGGGCAACAGATGCAACTGATGCTCTAATATATTTTAGTGACCAATTGTAGAGGGTGTGACCTAATATTCCAGCAACAAAAGCCATCAAAATTAGTATTCCATAATCCTCGCTTTTTATCGAGTAACTATTAGTCTGAGAAAAAATAAAAACTAAAAATAATAAAACTGTTGCGATAGAATAAACCACAAAAGCATATGATATAACTGATACTTTTTTTCTAACTTTTCTTCCCCCTAGAATATATAATCCTGCACATATCCCACCTATTATAGCTAATATATTTCCTTCAAGACTATCTATTGTTAAAGGTCCTAGATCATAGTTACCAAAAACTAAAATTGCAACTCCTGCTAGTGAAATTATTATTCCTAAAAGGTTAACAGAAGATAGTTTCTCTTTTAAAAAATAATATGCAACAGGTGCTACAAGTACAGGGTGTGCTGTCACAAGGATTACTGAGCTTGCCACAGATGTGTAGTTTAGTGATGTAATCCATGTGTAAAAATGAATTGACAGGATTATTCCTATGCCTGTCATTAGAAGAAATGTTTTTTTATTGATGTTAAAAAGTTCTTCTCTATATTTTTTATAGTAAAGCAATAATGGTAATAAAAATAAAACAGTAAATAAGAGCCTATAAAAGGCAATTGTAGCTGGTTGCATTCCTCTTTTTAATAATGTCTCAATAAATATTGCTGCAAAAGATACAGATAATACTGAGATAAATAATCCAACACCTGCTTTTTTATTCATGAACAAATTCTTGTTAATCTCTGCTTTCTATTTTGTTTTTATGGTTTTTAACCATAAGAGTTAAATGATAATTTTTTTTAATGGTTTTTTATGAAAAAACCATTTGTTATTGGAATATATGGTAGTTCTGACTCAGGAAAAACTAGTTTGATGGTTGAATTGATCAAGCATTTCAAATCAAAAGGTTTCAAAATAGCTTCTGTTAAAATATCTGATAAAAAAACCGGTTTTGATAATTCAGGTAAGGATTCATACAAGTTTGGTGAGGCAGGTTCTGAACTAGTTATATTATCTTCATCTATTGAAACAGGTTTTTTAGTTAAAGAAAAACAAAATATTGATGAAATTATTATTAATATTAAAAAAATAGGTGGATATGATATCATTTTTATTGAAGGTGCAAATGATAAAAAAACTCCAAAGATACGAATTGGTGATATTAAAAAAAGAGATAATACGATTCATGATTATTTTGGGGATTTTCTTAGATTAGTAAACATTATAATCGAGCAGATGAATAAAGAAATTGATTAAGATGAATGAATTAAAAATTATAGTAAATGAAAAAAATATCCCTCTAACTGATTTTCCAGAAGAATTCATTAAAAATACGCTTTTTGGTATGTTAAAACCTTTGAAAGGTGTTGATGAAATAGAAAATTTTGAAATTAAATTTAAAAAATAGATTTTTACTTTTTCAATGAATATATTATCCTATCAATTTCTTTTCCTTTTGTTTCTCTTTTTATTTGATCAATCTTTGGTATTTCACTTGTATTTTTTACATGTGTTCCAGCACATGGACAAACATCGAAATCCTTAATTTCTACAATTCTTAGTTTTTTAATAAACTTTGGTAGTAAGTCAAGGTTTGCTCTTTGGGTATTTACTCTTTTTTCAAGTTTTTCTCTTTCTTCATCATATATTTGAATTGCTTTATCTTTTGATACCATTTCATTAAATTTCTTTTTTATTTTTTCTAGATCTTTTTCAGTGAATGTTATTGGTTTAAAATCAACTCGCGAATAATCTGCATGAATTTTGTTTCCAACTGTTCTTGCATTGTATTCATCAAAAATGATTCCAGAAAGAATGTGTTGAGCGGTATGCATTTTCATATGGCTGTATCTTCTGTCCCAATCGATTTTTGCATGTATCTTTGTTCCCAGTTCTGGTTTTTCTCCATCGATTATATGTTTGATCGTTTTTCCTTTTTTTATTACTTCTTTAACTTTAGATTTTTGTTTGTTCCACCTGATTATTCCTGTATCACTTGGTTGTCCGCCACCAAGTGGATAAAAAGCAGTTTTATCAAAAGTTATATAGTTTTTTTTGTTTTTTGTAACAGTTGCATCAAATTCCTTTATGTAATTAGAATCAATATCTTTCATGTAGAGTAAATCTGTCATATTTTACTAAAAATAGAATTTCTTTTATGAATTTTTTCCTTTGTTTTTTAATAGCGGAAGATTCTTTGGGCTTTTTTTTGAGTTTACTAGCAACAAACCTGTTATTACTAACATTCCTCCAAGAATGAAAAATAAAGTGATTCTTTCGTTTACTAAAAAATAACTAAGTATTGTTGATACTACTGGGATGGCATATAAAAAAGGACTAATCTCAGTTGCGTCCCTTGTTTCAAGGGCTATATACCAGAGAGTATACGCTGTAATTGTTGAAAATATTCCTAAAAATATTAGCGCTCCCCATGATGTCAATGATAAATTTAAAATTTGATTTGGTAGATCTCTATTTGCAAATGGTATGAGTCCTATGCTTCCAAGAAGCATTGCATACACTGTAAGAGACAGACCTGAATATCTTTTTAGCATTTTTTTACCAGCAATTGTATAAAATGCACCCATAAGAGCTGCAAATAGTACTCCGAATGCACCATAAATATAGTTGATTTCAATATTTGTTCCAGCTGTTCCCCATAATGATATTATTGTTACACCTATTAGTGAAATTGTTATTCCAAATCCTTTTTTTATTGTTATTTTCTCTTTTAGATATATTATTGACATAATTGCCACAAAAATTGGAATTGTTGCAATAATTAAGCTTGCTGCACCCGCTGATACATATTGTTCACCATAGTTTAAACCCAGGTGATATCCTATTACACCAAAAAACCCAAGTAAAAATATTGGAATTATATCTTTTTTTTGTATTGGAGTTATTCTTTTTGATTGCAGTGGAATAAAAATTATTAAAATTATAAATACTACTACAAATCTCATTATTGTTAAGTTAATAAAAGATAATTCTTTAAGTAAAATCTTAATGAATGGAAATGCACATGCCCAAAATAATATTGGTAAGCTTATCAGAATTACAAATTTCCAATTTGAAAATACTTTACTTTCCATTTTAAGAATCTTTCTGCAGTATTACTAACTTATATAAAAAATGAATTGAAACATATCTGTTTAAGGCTGTTTTTTATGATTTGTTTTTACAATCTCCATCTTTTTATGAAATTTCGTATCTTGTTCATTTTTTCAGGATTATCCATGTTCCTAATCTCCTCATGTAATACTTTTTTATTAATACTATATATATTCTCTTTACGATTCATATGATAACAATAGATAGGACATATGTCCTGTCCTAACATACATATTTTAACGAATTTTAATGGTAACACACTTAAATATAGGAATATTTATACGATATTAGAAATCTATGAAAACGCTAGTTTTAAACGTGGACCGTGATGATGATTTTGGGAGAAAAGCCAAGATAGAGAGCCCCATAATTGGTTATGAAAAAAACTTAGATGCAGCAAATAAACTTGGTCAGGCAGATCCTGAGGATTCTGATTTAAATGCAATTTATTATGCAATTTCTACATATCAAAAAATAAAAAAAGAAAATAAAGAAGTTGAAATAGCTACTATCTGCGGCCATATTAATGTTGGTTTAAAATCTGATGAGATAATATCAAATCAACTAGAAGATGTCATAGAAAAAACTGGAGCAGATAATGTTGTACTCATCTCAGATGGAGCTGAGGATGAATACATTCTTCCAATAATTCAATCAAGAATTAAGATTATATCAGTTAATAGAGTCTCAGTTAAACAAAGTAAAGAACTAGAAGCAACTTATTATCGTTTTTTAAAAATACTTGATGATGATAAAGTTTTAAAGCAGTTTTTCCTTCCAATTTCTCTTGTTTTAATTGTATGGGCATTTTTTGTCCTACTTGATATGACTGCTAGTGGTTTTGGAGCTATACTATTTACTTTAGGAGCGTATCTTTTAATAAGAGTTTTTAGATGGGAAAAAAATATTGCCTATATATTTGAAGATATCAAATCAGGGTTTCTAACAGGAAAATTATCTATTTATACATATATTATAGGGATTGTAATACTTGTCGCCAACGGTTTTCTTGCCTATCAAAATACTAATTTTCAAAATGATGTAGCACTACTTCCGATACTAGAATTTTTAAGATATATGATATGGGGAATAGTTATTGCAGGGCTTGTAGCGTTTTTTGGTAGAATTATAGATATATATGTAAAAGATAAAAAAGTAATATGGACCTATTGTGTTGTTCCTTTTTCACTTTTTGCTTTTGGTTTTATTTCATACTCTGTATTTGATGCTTTATATTGGTCTCTTAAAGGTTGGCCCGCTGAATTTGACTTAACTCCCTTTTTTAGACTTACATTTATAGGTTATACTCTCGCTGGAATAATGATAGCTCTAATTGGAGCTATAACACATCACTATCTTAAAGAAATGCATAGTACTGAAGAAAAAGAAAGAGAAGTTGAAAGCCAAACAAAAAAACTAGCAGAAGAAAATTAGATAAAAATGAATTATATTAATTGGAAACCATTTTATGAAAAGATTTTAAAGGACTTTAATTTTGATATTAAAAAAGATATCAAATCAGCTAAAATACTTGATGAAATAATTTCAGAAAAAAATAAAATAGATATTGATGAACTTAAAAAATTAATATCAAAAAACAAAGTATTGATTTTTGGTGCAGGACCTAGTTTAATAGAATCAATAAAAAAATATAGAAAAAAAATAGGAAAATATCTAGTAATTTGTGCTGATGGTGCAACAAGCGCTTTATTAAAATATAAGATAAATCCAGATGTAATTGTAACAGACCTAGACGGAAAATTATCTGATCAAATTAAAGAAAATAAAAATGGAAGTATTGTTTTAATACATGCACATGGGGACAATATAAACAAAATAAAAACATATACAAAACAATTCAAAGGAAAAATACTTGGTACCACTCAAACAGATCCTTCAAAATTTAAAAATCTCTCTAATTTTGGAGGATTTACTGATGGAGATAGATGTGTATTTACTGCAGATCATTTCAATGCAGAAGAAATAATTCTTCTCGGTTTTGATTACAATAAAAAAATTGGAAAGTATTCATATTTTAGTAAAAAAAATGAGAAATTAAAGTTACAAAAACTTGAATGGTGTAAATATCTTATAGAGAAACTTAAATCTGAAAATAGTAACATAAAATATGATTAATC
>CAYYOO010000012.1:17993-29724 GCA_964473335.1 uncultured Thermoplasmatales archaeon | reverse complement strand
GTCCAAATCTCATCGAACTGACGATTCAAATCCTCAACAATTTCTTTTTCAACAGTCCAAAATGCAATTTCATCGTTTTTAATAGGGCCTGATAAAATCAAAGCTCTATCATCACCAACTATAAAATTACCTTTTATAGAGCCATGTTCACGTGCATCTAAGCCTGCAAGAATGTTTTTGTCCTTATATTTATTAACAAGAACTTTTGAGTCTTTTGGAAGATCAACATCTGAGAGATACTCGGCCATAACCCTAGGATTTGAAATCTCAGATATACTCCATTCTTTAGTATGTTTTGAAGAAGGGGGAGAATTATTTGACCTTTTAGAACTAACTTCAAAAGCGATTACAAAAAAAACCGCCCCAATAGCAAAGCCAATCACAAGAGATAATATATCCATAATACCACATCCATCCAATTAATAGGTATATAAAAACACAAATATAATAGTTTTGCTTTGAAATTATATAAATAAATTTTATTTTGGAAAGCTATTTATATCTTCAAAAAATACAAGCTAAGCCTCGTTACTATGTCTAAGAATCTAAAAAAAGAAATTGAAAAGCTTAAAAAAGAACAAAATGCTGTGATACTTGTTCATAATTATCAAATACCTGAGGTACAAGATATAGCAGATTATTTAGGTGATTCATTAGATCTAGCTAAAAAAGCAACTAATCTAGATTTTGAAAATATTATTTTTTGTGGCGTAGATTTTATGGCAGAATCAGCTAAGATTCTAAATCCAGATAAAAATGTAATTCTACCAGATGAAAAAGCGACATGTCCTATGGCTCATATGGTAGATGTTGATAAATTAATAAAATTAAGAAAGGATCATCCAAATGCAAAGGTAGTCAGTTACATAAACACAACAGCTGAAGTAAAAACACATGCTGATATATGTTGTACGTCATCAAATGGAGAAAAAGTAGTAAAAACAACTGATTCTGATGAAATAATATTTGTCCCTGATAAAAACCTTGGATCATATATACAAAGAAAGGTTCCAGAGAAAAATATGATTCTCTGGCCTGGTTTTTGTTCAACTCATAACAATATATCAAAAAAAGATATATTGAAACTAAAAAACCAACATCCGGATGCAGAAGTTATTGTACATCCTGAATGTAGACTAGAGGTAATAGATATTGCAGATCATGCTTTTTCAACAAATGGGATGGTAAACTATTCAAAAGAGTCAAAAACAAAAGAGTTTATAATTGGAACTGAAAAAGACATATGTTACAGACTAAAAAATGAAATTCCAAATAAAGAATTCTATCCTGTTAAATCAGCTATATGTAAAAATATGAAAAAAATAACAGCTGAAAAGGTTCTAAATAGTCTAAAATCATTAGAACCAAAAATATCGTTTTCAGAAGAAATAATGAACAAAGCAAAACAACCTCTTGAAAAAATGATGGCAATTGGAAGGGGAGACTAATATGAAAAAAATATATCTAGATTATGCATCATCAACACCAGTAGATTCAGATGTTTTAGAAGAAATGCTACCTTATTTTAGTGAAATTTATGGTAATCCTTCTTCGATCCATAGTTTTGGAAGAAATGCCTTTGATGCAGTTGGAGAAGCTAGAGAAAAAATTGCGGATTTGATAAGATGTAGAGAAGATGAACTTATCTTTACATCTGGAGGCACTGAATCAGACAACTTAGCTATTAAAGGTGTAACTTTTAAAAATAAAGATAAAAAAAACCCAAATGAGTATAATATTATCACTTCAGAAATAGAGCACCCTGCTGTTCTTGAGACCTGCAAATATCTAGAAAAAATTGGATATGGAGTAAGATATTTACCTGTTGACAAATATGGTTTAGTTGATCTTGACGAATTAAAAAAAGCAATTTCAAAAGATACTTTTCTCATAACAATTATGTATGCAAATAACGAAATAGGAACAATTGAACCTGTCAAAGAGATAGGTAAAATTGCTAAAGAAAATTATATTTTGTTTCATACAGATGCTGTACAGGCTGTTGGAAAGGTTCCAATTGATGTAAATAAATTAAATATAGATATGCTTTCTGTTTCTTCACACAAGATATATGGTCCAAAAGGATGCGGAGCATTATATATAAACAAAGGTACAAACATTCAAACCATTCAGCACGGTGGAGGTCATGAAAAAGGACTTAGAAGTAGTACCTACAACACACCAGGTATAGTTGGTCTTGGAAAAGCATGTGAACTTTCAAAGAAGAGAATGTCAGATGACAACAAACATATGATAGAACTTAGAGACCATTTGATAAAAAACATTTTAGAAATAGAAGAAAGCTATCTTAACGGCCATCCAGAAAAAAGACTTAGTAACAATGCTCATTTTCGTTTCAATGCAATTGAAGGTGAATCATTAAATATGCTGTTAAATGATAAGGGAATTGCAACAGCAACAGGATCTGCCTGTTCTTCAGAAAAACTACACGCATCACATGTACTTCTAGGAATAGGTTTAAAACCAGAACAGGCACATGGTTCTCTAAGATTTAGTCTTGGTAGAACAACAAAAAAAGAAGAAATAGATTACACAATAGATGTATTGCCAAATATAGTAAAAAAATTAAGAGAAATGTCTCCGCTTTGGAAAAAATAAGGGATTGATAATTATGAATGATATGTACACAGAAAAGGTTCTAGATCATTTTAGAAACCCAAGAAATATGGGTAAGATGAAGAATCCTGATGGTGAAGGTACAGTAGGAAATCCCTCATGTGGAGATATAATGACAATTTATATTAAAGTAAAAAATGAAAGAATAGATGATATAAAATTTCAAACCTATGGTTGTGCTGCCGCAATATCAAGCAGTAGTATAGCAACAGAAATGGCCAAAGGTAAAACCCTTGATGAAGCAATGATACTTTCAAGAGAGGATGTAGCAAAAGAACTCGGTGGTCTTCCCGCTGTAAAAATGCACTGTTCAAACCTAGCAACAGATGCACTAAAAAAGGCAATAGAAAGCTATAAGGAGAAAAAGAAATAATGAAGTCATATATAACAATTGATGGGTGGAGGTCAAATATTCGTTTTTCATGTGCACACATCATTCATGAATACGAAAAATGTGGTAGACTCCATGGTCATACTTATGCTGTGCATGCAAAAATATCTGGTGAACCAGATGAAAAAGGTATAATCCTTGATTTTTCGCAGTTGAAAAAAACCCTTAGAGATGTTACTGATGAACTAGACCATCATGTTTTAATTCCTGAAAAAAGTAAGATTGCAAAGATAAAAAAAACTGAAGATATTGTAAAGATTAATGCCCTTGATAAAAAATTTGTTTTCCCATTTTCAGATTGTGTTTTCTTACCAATCGAATCAACCTCTGCTGAAAATATAGCTAGTTACATTTTAGATGAAATCATAAAAAGAATAGATTTTCCAAAAACTATAACTTCTGTAGAAATAGGTGTAGATGAAGGATATGGGCAGGGAGCAAACATTTGTAAGAATCTATAATTTTTAAACTCTGATTGAATAGGTGTCTAATATCTATGAAAAAAGCTATTTGTCTAATTTCAGGCGGTCTTGATTCAGCGGTTACAAGCTATATAGCTAAAAATATGAACTACGAAATATATGCTCTTACCTTTAGATATGGCCAAAGACATTCAAAAGAAACATTATCTTCAAAAAAGATTGCTAAATCTTTAAACTCAAAAAAACATGTAATTTTTGATATTAACCTTTCTCAATTTGGTGGATCCTCATTAGTTGATAAAACAAAAAAAATTAAAGAAAACAAACTTGAAGAAATTGGAGAAAAAATACCATCTACTTATGTTCCAGCTAGAAACACAATATTTCTATCAATTGCTCTTGCTTATGCTGAAGTAGAAAAAGCTGATGCAATATTTATAGGGGTTACTGCAACAGATTATTCTGGTTACCCTGATTGCAGACCAAATTATATAAATGCTTATCAAAAGTTAGCAAATCTTGCAACAAAAAGAGCAGTTGAGAAAAAACAAGTCAAAATAATGACTCCCTTAATTGATCTATCAAAATCAGAAATAATTAAAAAAGGAATTAATTTGAAAGTCCCATTTGAAAAAACCTGGTCCTGCTATAGAGGTGAAGAAAAAGCCTGTGGTAAATGTGATTCATGTAAATTAAGACTCAATGGTTTTAAAAAGGCAGGATACACTGATCCCTTAGATTACAAATAGTTTAATTTTTATTTTCTTTTTTTTCGTCTTTAGATTTAAGATAACTATACAAATCAAGAATCACGGGAATTGATACAAGTATTCCAATCAAAATGAACAGGCATATAAATGAATCCAAATGAACATTTGAAACTGTAGATTCACCACCATTAAATATATCATTAAAAAATAGATTTATTGTACCGATCCATGGTATCTCGCTTCTTGCTTTACCAGAAATCCAATCTATTTTAATAGGGTTATTTGCAATACCGCCTACTTGATCACATCGATAATTAGTTTCTGGATTATCGCCTTTTGTTATAAAACCCGAGTTATCCCAGTCAGCAACATAACCTTTGCCCCCATCTTTTATACCAAGGTCTGGAAGATATATAGGTTCAGAAGCATTTTGTCTGACAATGTCAGTTCCTTCAATAGTATAATATT
The DNA here is from genome assembly GCA_964473335.1 of uncultured Thermoplasmatales archaeon. GTDB lineage: Archaea > Thermoplasmatota > E2 > DHVEG-1 > DHVEG-1 > CAYZTD01. The sequence continues at coordinate 25,096 of CAYYOO010000012.1, read as the reverse complement.
TATTTCCATTGATATTTTCTACTTCAACCCAGCACATTGCTCTATGGATAATTTGATCTCCATCATCTCTGCCATCAGGCTTATAGATTACTACATCACCATATTTACCATAAAAAACTTCTTTGTTATCGACATATGTTGTAATATCGGATTTTTCTTCGACTTTTACTAGTAAAACCATGTCACCAGCATCAATGGTGCCTAAGCGTCCGAAAGGAGGATCTAGGTGCTCCATACTACCTGATTCAATTGCAACCATTGGTGCACCAAACCATTGACCGGTATAGCCCCATAGAAGAGTTAATAGGATTAAAACAAGAAACAAAGCAAAAAATACATCCCTTATTAATGAAATTTTATTATTGTCACTTTTAAGGAATCTAATAGTGAGTTTTTTAATGTTGTGAAGATTCTTTTTGAAATCCATGTAATCACTTTTTTCTATTTATTTCACTTTTTTTGCCAATAATTTTTTTAATTTTTGAACCGCAAATAGGACATACATTTATATGTTCTTTGAATTTTTTACCACAACCAGTGCATCTAGAGAGCCATATGAATTTTTTTGAAATTTTTTTTTGGGAGATATTTTGGTATTTTATACCAATGAATTCAGCAACATTTTGAATAGAATAATCATCAGATAATATTATTGGGAATTTGTTATCATTTTTTAAATCCAAGCTTATTGCTAACACTTCAATATCAGTTGATGAAAGCCTATCATAATCTCCAGTTTTTTTTGCGATTTTTTTAATTTTATTTATTGAATCGCTTGTAGGAGAAACTATTTTTAAACCTGTTTCTTTAAGCAATTCAAATTTCTGATAATCTTTTCCTCCAGGTGATATTTCACTAGAAACACCAGGAGCTGTCACAAACATATTTTCATTTGTATAAATTGTTTTTCCTGAAAGTATTGAAGAGGTATCAATTACATAGATTCCACTAGTGTTTGTATCTTTATTCATCAGAAAACCCTAAAAAATCTCAAGGATTTTATCTATTTTAACTTCCTTTTGTTCGCCTGTTTTCATATCACGTACTGTAACCTTATTTTGTTCAAGTTCTCTAGGTCCAACAATTATTGCTTTTTTTGCATTAATAGAACTTGCATATTTTAATGATTTAGACATCCCTTTGTTGTTTAGATCCATATCTATAGAAATATTGTTTTTTCTAATATTTTCTGTTATTTGCATTGCTTTTTCAATATTTTCATCAGTTACTGGTATAACAAAAGCTTCAATATAATTAGATGGAAAACAATAGTCTTCAGTTTCAAGAGCAAGTAAAACTCTATCAAAACCTATTGCAAATCCTGAACTATTGGTATTTCTTCCACCGAATAATTCAACTAGGTTATATTCTCCTCCTCCGCAGATCTGTTTTTCAGCACCAAGGGATGGTGCTTCTATTTCAAAGACAACTCCATCATAATAATCAAGACCTCTTACTATCCCTAATTTTATCTGAAAATTTTTGATTTTGAACAAGTCTTTAATTAGATTAATGATTTTTTCAAAACGTTCTATTTCATCTTGTGAATCTGAACCTATATATTTTTTTATTTTTTCAAAATCTGGTGTTTTAAGAATTTCAATGAAATTTGTAACGTTTTTGTTATCAATGTTAAAATCCTGCATAGCATCATATAGCTCTTCAAACATTTCTTTATCAATTAGAGGAGTGATATATTTTATCTGTTCATCTTTGAGTTTTAATTTTTTGAAAATAATTGACAGAATTTTTAAATTTCCAATATTAAGTTTCATATTTTTAAGACCAGCATTTTCAATTATTTTGTAGGCCATAGAGATCAATTCAGCTATTGCGATAGGAGAATTTGTTCCAATCAATTCACATCCAGCTTGTCTGAATTCCCGGTATCGGCCTTTCTGAGGTCTATCATATCTGTAACAGTCTCCAAAATAAAATAATTTTAAGGGTTTAGGCTCCATTTGTAATTTTTCGACATAAAATCTGATCACTGGGGCTGTGAGTTCAGGTCTTAAAGCTAGCTTTCGACCGCCTTTATCTTCAAAAGAATAGATTTCTTCTATTATCTCTTCACCAGATTTTTTTGTAAAAAGATCTAGTTTTTCAAAAGTAGGTGTTTGAATCTGTTTGTAACCATATTTTTGAAAAACTTTTTTCATATTTGCTTCTAGGTATTCTCTTTTTTGCATTATCTCTGGAGTAAAATCTCTTGTCCCTCTAGGTTTTTGAAACACAACTGCTTTGAATGTACACGTTATTTAATATTCTTTCGACAGAAATAGTTAGATAAACTTTTTTGTTTCTCAAATCAGCTATAGATATATAGAGAAAAAAATGGATGAAAAAACTTCAAAAGAACTTATTGAACAATTAAAACTTATTAATGAGCGTTTAGATATGCTTGTAGAAACTATAAGAACTAAATAGGGAGGAATATAAGAATATGGTAAAACATGAAAATAGAAAAAACCTTACTGAAAAAACACTTGATTTAGACAGAGCAAGACAATCTTTAATCGAAGAAATAGAAGCTGTAAACTGGTATCAGGAAAGAATAGATGCAACAAAAGACGATCAACTAAAAAAAATCTTGATACACAATAGAGATGAAGAAAAAGAACATGCTGCAATGTTGATTGAATATGTTAGAAGATCAGACAATGAATTTGACGAAGAACTTGAGACTTATCTATTTTCAAAAAAAGATATTACAGAAATTGAAGATGATTAAAAACTAATTTTTCAATCTTTTTTTCATAAATATTTCTAGTTTGTCTAATGCTTTTTTAAGTATCTCCATTTGAGGTAAAATAACAGCTCTAAAATGATTTTTTCCATATAAAGAACAAAAACCTGAACCATGAACAAGTAGTACTTGTTGATCATATAAAAGATCAAGGACAAAATCCTTATCGTTCTTCCAAATTTTTTTATTTATCGCCTCAATTTTTGGAAATATATAAAACGCTCCTTCTGGCTTTGCTGTAGATATCCCTTCAATTTCATTTAATCTTTTATATGCAAAATCTCTTCTTTTTCTAAGTTTATTATTTACTTTTTCAATATGGTCATTTGGTCCATTTAAAGCTGATATACATGCTCTTTGACATACTGAATTTGCACAAAGCCTTGATCTAGCAATCCTCATAAAAGCATCATATACTTCATCAAGTTCTCCAGTATGATAAAACATTACATGACCTATTCTCCATCCTGGAACTAGATAAACCTTGGAAAAACCATTGAAAGTAATAACTGGGACATCTCGGGCAAGTGACGCGGTGGCATATTGTTTTTTATCAAATACCATATCGTCATATATTTCATCTGAAATTACAGGTATGTGGTATTCACCTGCAATGTCTATTATCTCCTTTATTACTTCTTTTGAATAAAGTGCACCAGTTGGATTGTTTGGATTTATGATAACAATTCCTTTAGTTCTATTTGATATCCTCTTTCTTATATCATCTGGGTCAGGCATCCAACCTTCTTCTTCTATACATCTATATGGAATTGGAAGACCGCCGTTAAACCTTGTAATTAAAGTATATTGAGGGTAAGTTGGACCAGGGATCAATAATTCATCGTTTGGATCAATTGAAGCATTTAATAGAATTTGAAGTGATTCAGTGACGCCTGTTGTAATACATATATCTTCTTTTTGATAACTAACATTATTTCTTGTTTTCTCTCTTTTAATGATAGAATCTATTAATTCGGGGTATCCTTCAGAAGGTGCATAACCATTATAGCCCTCTTTAGTTGCTCTGTATAATGCGTCTTTCATATGTTTTGGCGTGTCAAAATCGTATTTGTTAGGATCACCTATATTTAAATGAAGGATCTTTTTACCTTGCTTCTGAAGTTTTTTAGCAGGTACTACAACTTCTCTAATAGCATAGGAAACACCTTGAGATTTCTTAGATGCTTTTATCATAAATATCTACCAGGAATTGCGTATATAAAAAGGTATAATATATATTTGATGGTTTAAAAAAAGAGTTAGGAATATTTTTTCATGGAGAAATCTTCTCGGACTATGCACTTAAATCTTTTTTTCTTTTTTAAGTATTGTAAGTTTTCATTAACAAGCATTGCAGAACCATCCTTTCGTTTATGAATAGTTTTGAAAGTAATAACTCCTCGTTTTTTACAATTATTTATTTTTCTTTTAATATCTTTAGGAGTTTCTAGTGCATCAATGTCATAAATTTTAAATGATAAAATTTTACTTTTACTGTATCCCAGTTGCTCTACCATTTTATCATTACAATCAATAATATTTGCTTTTTCATCAAAAATTAATATTGAATCAGATTCATCCTCTAACCATTTTTTATCAATTATCTCAGGACTTTCATCATGAGGTGAGTTAGGTTTAATATTTCTTAATTTATCTTTTTTATTTAGTAGGTCCGTGATTTTTATTTTTAGACTAGAAACTTCTTTATTTAGATCTTTAATCTTCTCATCAGCTTTTTTAAGATCAGAATTATCGTTGTATACTCCTCTAAAACCTAATAGTTTGTTATCTTCATCATAATAGGGATAAGCATTTATTATTACGTCTTTTTTATTTCCATTTTTATCAATATATGAAGTATTGAGATTCTTAATTGGTTCTTGTTTTTTACCAAATGTAGAAAATGCCTTCTTTGCGTTTTTTGAATCTTCAGGTTCCATGAAATCAAATGCACAATTTCCTAATATTTCAGTTGGTTTATAACCCAAATATTCAGTTATATTTTCTGAAACAAAAGTATATATCCCATCTTGATTTGTTTCCCAGGCCCATCCTTTTATACTGTTAAACAAATGATTCTGTTTTTTTTCGAAGGCTTCTTTTGTTTTTACAGCATCTTCAAAGATTTCACCTTTTTTAACTCCTACCTTATGCACAGCAAGTTTAAGACTTGTTAAAACGCGGTTTAATGATTCAGTTAAATTATTTATTTCATATATTTCACTTAGATGTAGCTGTACATCTAGTTCACCTTTGGAAATTTTTTGAATATTTTTTGTAAGTCTTTCTAGAGGTCTACTGATAAAATAGGCAATTATCAATGAAGCGGTAAATGTTACAAAAAATATTAGCCCAATCAAATAAATTGAAGTTTTAAATCCTTGGATTCCACCTATAATGCTTATTGGAATTGCAGATATTGCAAGACACATCAAAACTAATAAAGTTTTTAATTTCGTTTTTATCCACTCCTTTTTTAATTTTTTATTTCTTTTTTACATTATCACCATATATTTTACTTATACGATTTTTAAAATAATTACCTTTGTCGTCTGATAAGATATAATTTTTCTCTAAATAAGTAATATAACTATACAAGTCTTCTTTATCAAGGGAATTTTGTTTTTTTAATTCTTGAAACTCATTTATACCAAGTGGCCCTAAAATAGATTTAAACTCATCTTGTATTTTCTTTTCGATTAGGCCTTTTCTTGAAAATAGTATTTTAATTGGTTCAATTTTTCTAACCGGCTCTAGTGGTAGTGTAAATGAAAATTTACTTCCTTTTTCTGGTTTACTTTCTACCCAAATTTTACCTTTTTGTGACTCAACAATCCCTCTACATATAGCAAGTCCAAGTCCGGTACCTCCATGTCTTCTTCGAGAAGCACTATCTACCTGGTAAAAAGGTTCAAATATCCTAATTTGGTTTGGATGGGAAAGACCACAACCATAATCTCGAACGCTAAACTCAATATAGTCATCCTTTAGTTTTGCTGCTACCTTAATTTTACTCTTCTCTTTTGAGAATTTAATTGCATTATTTATGAGATTTCTCAAAACTTGACTTATTCTATCTGGATCTGCTTCTATCTTGGGAATTTTATCTATGTCAAGATCAAATTCAATGTTTTTTTCATTTGCAAAACCCTGCATAAACTTAACTGTATCCCTGATTGTATCTACAATATCTGTCTTTCTAAAGTTAAACTTTAATCTAGCCGCTTCTATTCTTGATATCTCAAGAAAATCAACTATTATTTTATCTAGTCTATCAGCATTTCTCGTAATTATCTCAAGACTTTCCTTTTGTTTTTTTGTTAATTTGCCAAAATATTCATCATGCAACATTTGTAATTGTGCTTTCATGGGGGTCATAGGGCTTCTAAGTTCATGTGAGGTAATACTTAAAAAATCAGTTTTTGCTGTATCAAGCTCTTTTCTTTGAGCTTCGAGTCTTGATAATGCATCACTTGTTTTGTTAAAGGCCTCAGCTAATTTCTGTATTTCATCTCCAGTGTTGATATTTAGTTTTACATTATAGTCTCCTTCTTCAAGTTTCTTGGTAGCATTATAGAGTTTTTTTATTGGGCGTGAAATTGATTTTGAAACAAAAAAACCAATCACTCCAGCATTTACAGCTATTAAGACTATTATGGTTGCTGTGATTGTTTGTAGTAAAAATGTAGTTTGTGGATTTGCCGATTCAGATATAGACATTGACATCTGATAGAAGTAAAAGATTCCTAGGGATGGAGCGATTATTGCAACTATTACAAAAAGAAATGTGAGTTTCCTATTGATTTTTGAAAGAATTAAATTTTTTAAATTTAAATTCTCTTTTTGAATCAGATTAGTTCCTCCATCCTTCCTCCAATCTTAATTATCTTTTTTTATTCGTTAAGAATTATATCTACTCTATCAATCAAATCAGTTACATTAAAAGGTTTTTGGAAAAAATCGACAACATTGTCCCTATTAGTCAATCCTCTTTTTCTAGCATCTGAAATTCTTACAACACTCATAAATGCTATTTTAATATCTGTAATCTGTTTAACTACTTCAGATACCGGTGTACCCGGCATCATAATGTCAAGTAGTATCAAATCTGGATTTTCTTGAATTTTTTCTAAACATTGATCACCATCTACAGCAGTGATAACTTCATACCCATTTTTTTCAAGTATCATTTTAACGCTTTCACGAATGTCTGGCTCATCATCTACCACTAATATTTTTTTTGGCATTTTTACCCCTCACGTAACTTTATCAGGTGAATACTTAGTTCTTACTATTATTTAATAGAATATATTATTTATCTAATAAGGTTTTGGTAATTTTTCAATTCATACTTTTT
>CAYYOO010000012.1:0-17893 GCA_964473335.1 uncultured Thermoplasmatales archaeon | reverse complement strand
TACATAATAATACAAAGTATTGACCATCCTGATTTTGAAATAAAAGAAAAAGATAATATTATGTACAGCACAATAAATGGAAAATTAACAATTAATAAGATAGAAGAAATAGAAGAAATCGGCAGTTTTCAAAAGTTTATCGTGGAAAAAAATCATGGAGAAACAGAGATAGTATTTAACAATCAGGTAGTTGGAAAAGTAATAAAAGTAGTTGATGAAAATCCATGGAATACAATTTCACTGAAAGTATGGGGTCTATCAATCAATAATTTGAATGTTTTCAATCTTATTGAATAAACTAAATTTTATATGAATCAATGTTCTCAGTGAGTCCGCAAGCAGTCAATAGGTTTTTTAGATTTTCATGATACTTTTCAGGACTTGATTGAAGTAATTTTTCAGCATATTCTTTTAAAAAATTACCATATTCAATTTCAACATCTGAATACTTCCATTTTTTATCTTGTGCTTTTTCAAAAGCTAAAAGAAAAGCATAAGACAAAGATTTTGCCTTTGTATCCTCAGGTTTTTTTCTAAGTTCAACAATAGTTTTTTTCTCTCCAAAAGATTTGAAGGTTCTAGCTATATTATCTGCATATTCAGCTAGTTTTGGAAGAGATTTATAATTTGGAAGTTTTGAAAGTACCTTTTTTCTCTCTTTATACTTAAAAACCAGTTCTAAAATATCTGATGGTTCATCATCAAGAGAATAGAATTTTTCAGCCCTATCCTGGTCCTCAATAATATTTTCAACTAAATTAAGGCCAAAATCCTTCCAATAATAATCAAGAACCCGATTAGGTGTTGCATCATCAAAAATTACAGGTTCATTTACCTTTTGTAAAATAAAATTTAATCCTTCACGTTCATATTCATTTGGATCTAAATCTTTAATAAAAGAATCCATGTCTTTACCATAGGCTTTTTTATTCAAAATAAAAATTTTCTCAGAGGAATCTTTTAGATTATCCCGGCGATTTCTCATGTTATTTTTAATAAAATCATAATCGTTTAATTTACCTGATAGGTAATCATCAACATCTATGGTATTGAATTCTTCATCTGTTTTTCCTTCAACAGGTGAGCCGACAACAGATATTTCAAAATCATCAGAAATATTTTTCCCAAACATAAAACGAGATAGTTTAAAGAAAGTATTATTATCTTTGTTTGCACATTTTTCACATATAACTATTGTTTTATCTGCTGACCTCCAATGTATCATCAAATAGTTATTTTTCTTATCCTCTTTGTTTTTAATTTCTTCAGAATTAAGATGGCTGCACATGAATGAGTCGTTTTTATGTGATAAAGAAATCTTTTTTCCTATAAATTTAATAAACTCATCAGGCGGATTTGGTTTACTACCTGATGAAAAAAACCCATCATCCCATGAATATATTTTCAGATTTTTTTTATATGCAATATCTTTAATTCCTAAAATTCTTAAAACAGGATCATCAAAATGTTGCACTGCAATCAATTTTTCCTTATCTGATCTTCCTCGTTTTGCATATGTTACATCACCAGAGGGAAATTTTGCAACAGCTAAATAAGGTGCTTTTTCAGAATGAGCTAGAAGTAATGTTCCAGCTACTGCGCCTTCAAGACCTCTTTTCTTTGAATATTTCTCTAATTTATCTGTATTTTCAACGTATTGACTTACTTTGTGAATTTTTTTCTTGATTTTACTAAAATATTTTTCTGAATGGTCATCTTCATAATTTGGAATTACTATAAATGGATCTTTTTTTAGTTTTTTTGCATTTTGAATTAGTTTTTTTTCCATAGACTTAGAAGCAGTTCTAGCAAAAGTTCTCATTCTTCTTGGCTTTTTAACCATAAATATTTTTCCCCATTTCTTTTATCTTGTATTCACAATAGGTTTATTATTTTGTTGGATGTAATACAAAAATAGTAATACATTTTAAAAAATTTAACCGAACCATTTTTTTATTATAAAGAATATTAATCATCGGGTCATAAAATAAAGGATAAAGATAAATCAATAAATAAAAATGTAATTTATGAGACAATTATCTCTAGAAGGTCTATTAGAAAATTCAAACAAAAAGAAATTTCTATAGATATTCTTAAAAAATGCATAAATGCTGCAAGACTTGCTCCGTCTGCAGCAAACTTACAACCTCTTGAATTTATTATAGTAAATAAAAAAAGTATTTGTAAAAAAATTTTTGGAACTTTGAGTTGGGCTGGTTATCTTAAGAATTGGAACCCATCAATTGATGAAAGTCCTGCTGCGTATATCATAATATTAGTAAATGATAAAAAAAATAAATGGTATGCAAGAGATTCAAGTTTTGCAGCTTCTAATATAAGTATAACTGCAGAAAGCTATGATATTGGAACATGTGTATTATGTAAGATTGATAGGGAAAAAATCAGAGATATACTAAAAATTCCAAAGAACATAATAATTGATTCAGTCGTTGCACTTGGATATAAAGATGACATTCCTGTAGTTCAGGATATTGATTCTTCATTTAAATATTGGCTAGATGAAAATAATGTGTTATATGTTCCAAAAAGAAAATTGGAAGATGTAATACATTTTAATAAATTTTAGTTATTCTTCTTTTTTAATATGATAAATGCCCATATTGAGATTATTAAGATCGCTATTTCAAATCCAGATGTATTAGATTGATTATCACTACTTTTTGATAGGTTGGTAGAGTCATCTAAATCATCAGATTGCTCTTTGTACCCCTCCCAAATTGTGCGATTTATTCGAGGGAAAACCAAGTTGAAATTCATATTTCTATATTCATATTGGCTAATCCCTGAGTAATCGTAACCTGATATATTCTTAAGTTGCACAAATAATTTTAATGGTGTATAACCGCCAGCGTATTTATTATCCGTAGGTCTCAATTTCCATATGACTGTTTCATTCCATCCAGGGTCTTTCATATCTTGATAATTATAAGGCCTATCAAATTCACCAGGGCCTTCAACAACTTCAAAAGTCTTTGTGCTACCACCACCTTCCAGCCATAGAGATGGCCAACATTTGACTTTTAGACTTAGTTCTATTTTAACATAAAATGTCTCATAGATATCAAGAGAGATATTCTCAACAGGTGGATCTTCCCAATTTCTATCTTTTACCTTTACATAGCATCTGCCTTTACCAAAATCATTTTCCTCTGCGTTTACAATATCAAATACTGAAAATATGACCAGAAATATTGTAATTATTATAATATATCTAGCTGATTTTTTCATTTTTTCCCTCTTTTTAATGTTTTTATTTTTTACTTTCTTCTCTTAATCCTCCTTCAATATCTCCTATTGGCAATTTATTAGGTGGCACTATACAAAATGAAGGAACCCAGAAATCAAAACCCAATTCAGTATTACTTCCTAACTCTTGATTTCCAGAAAATGGATCAGTAATTTTTGAATTTTTTTCTCGTAGAAATACCTGCCCGTCATGACCAAACAATGGATCTGCATGGGTCTCATCCAAAGTATCTACGATTTTAAATCTTTCATATTTACCTTCAATGTCTATAGTCCAAAAATTTACTGTACAAAACCAGGGGATAGGCGGAATTGGAAGTAAAGGAATACCTGTAGGACCACCCCAGCATGTATTTACAACATTAAACTCCCATTTACCTTCAGATACATCAAAATCAAAATAGTTTGGAATTGTATCAACAGAGAAAGCAATGTCTTCTGACCATCTATCATAATTACTTGTACCTTTATGTTCAAGGTTCATTGGAAGACCTATCTGTATTCCTTGGCCATTACCAATTGAACCTAAATCTCCTAAAGCATTTTTGTAGTCATTTCCTTTAGTTCCTTGGAGTTCTTCATAAGAATCAAATTTATCGCCATTTCCACCGATATTATCATTTATATGTTTCTTAAATTTCTTTTTATTATCCTCTTCAAGCTTGGCCTGGATCATATCTAAGTACCATTCCCTACTTTCATATATTGATTTTGATCCAATGCTAATGTAACTATCAAGAGGATCACTATTCATATGATAAAGATGCTCTTTTTCATAATTATCTCTATTATCAATAAAGGTATTCAACAAAGCAACTCTACCTGAATCCATGCTATCAAGATTGTTTGAATCTCCATCGTATTCTTTTGATGCATTACTATATTTATCTTCATCTTTTTCTATCATTGATATTATTTCTTCTAGTGCTTCAACTATTGAACCTTGATCACCATACCCGTCTTTTGGCTTGATCCATTCAACTTTATAATCTTGTTTATCTGAGTAAAAATAATTTTTATCATTTACCTTATTTTTCGAATAACTTTGTAGTACATTATCTCTAATAGAATTAACAAAATATTCTGGAAATACTTCACGAACAACCCTTAAATTATCATCATTTCTTTTATAGCTATTATGAGGTTTTTTAAGATTAAAAATATTATTTTTATCTGAAAAAACATTATCTACAATCGTATCATTTTTATAATTAGGTTTTATGGAAAACTCGACAATATGAGACTGTTCAAAATCATGATATTCAATTTTTGAAGAGTTGCAATAATCATCTTCTTCAATCCACTCTGTACATATTTTAAATTTGTCTGATCTTTTGAAAAAAACCTTCCATTGTTCATTATATATATCTTTTGAAAGTATATCAGAACTACTTAGAACAGAGCCAATTGGTTCACTTTTATAAAAAATCCAACTCCCTTTTTCTAAAAGTTCATCACCATGTGAATAATCTGGAGACCAATCTCCAACATAACCAAGATTTTCATGATTTTTTCTATCAACATCTGTAGAAATATAACATTTGTAATTATTTTTCAAATTTTTTTCCGCTTCATTTTTTATTTCAAAGTTTATCTTATTTTTTTGAACATTTCTTTTAACTACATCTTCTTGCCCATCAGCATCTGCTTTTCCAAGAATGAATTTATAAGCACTGTTATCAGGATCTGTGTAGCTAGTTCCCTTTTTTTTATATTTTTTCTCACTTAGTGTAATTGTGTGAGCATTTTTTGGAGGGCAAGGATTATAAGAACTATCAACTGGTTCATTATTTGAATTAACCCGATGATAATAATATCTACATTCAACATCGTACAAAATCTCTTCAGCAATATGCTGAACTGATTTTATCATGTTGTTATCATCAATCTTACTTTCTGCCTCTTTTAATAACTCTTCAACATCAGATTCATCATATTCAGGACTTAAGGGATCCGTGTTTATATCATCTAATATACCTTGTTTTAAATCATTTTGGATATTATCGAGTCCAAAATCTACTGACAGACAATCACTTGACTCAAGTCCCTCAGTTTTTGTACCTGTAAAATCACCAACTTTTGTTGCAAGGTCAATTAATGACATCGGATCAACGCTGTTAAAGACCATGAATTCTTCAAGGACCAACCCTGTATTAGTAAGATATTTAACCCATTCATTATCAACAATATTTTTAATCTTTGATGGGCCCTGAGACCACATCATTAGTGCACGTGCTTCAGTATAGGCAGCGCCAGTAAGACCAATAAACACAGCTAATTTATTTGCAAATATATCGCTGTCACCATTAATTGTTTCAACAAATGTGTTTGTAAGTCGGTACATGATAGGTAGCCTAGATGTAATAATACAATTAGGATTAATCTTAAAATTTCTGCTTTGCTCTGTTTTTGTATCTAAAATATTTAATGTTATTGGAACTGAAAATTCCCAATATGTTTCATAATTTTTACTTTTTTCAGTAACAAAAAAATCGTCTACACCACCACAGTTTCTATTTAGTTCCATATTTATTTTTTTATATGTAACGTTTCTCCAATCTGAGATGGGTTGGCCAGTTTTTGAATCAGGTAAAACATTTACAATATAATCCAAATAATTACATTTGCCTTCCATAAAATTTGATTCAATATATTCATTAAGTTTGCATCTTATAATATTTCTAATCCAGTTTATATTAAAAAGTACACTATCATCAAGTTTATCCCCACTCATATCTAGATCTGGAACGTCATCATTGTCCATATCGCCATAATCTTCTGATATATCTGATGGATAAGTAGAAGAGATCACTACATTATTTCCAACAAATTTTAAAGCTTCAGATCCTGAATATCCTAAACTCCTAGAGATATCCGCTTCAACGTAACGCAGGACTTGTTCAATTTCTGAAAAATCCAAACTAAGACAAATTTCTTTTGATTTCTGTTGTTCAAAACTGCCAATATATGATGCAGTAACACTACTTCCAATGATTAAAAAAACTCCAATAACAGAGAAAGGAATACGAGCTTTATCATCTTTTAAAAAGTTTCTTTTCATTCTCTTAGCCCCCATATTGTGATTACAAAATCAGCTCTAAGTGGGTTAATATATTCTTTAATAAAATCATTGAGATATCGTGTTAATTCTTCATTAATAGAAGTATTATCTAAAGTGCTAACAATATATTCAGCAAAGGATTCTAGATGTCCATCAAAAACATCATCCACTAAGCTTTTTACATTATCTTTAACAAAATTTTTCAAACCACTTATTGCATCAGTGCAATCAATTTTACCATCTTTATTTGAATCTTTTACCTTAACGCCTGAGGCAGTTGAAACTGTCTCAATTAGTTTATCAATTAAACCTGATGTTATACCCGGATATATTTCTTCCAATGGGCTAAGAAGCATATCTGATGAATCACCAAATATACTACTAATTCCTCCCTCTAAAGATGAAAAGACATAATCAATTGTATTATCAATAATACCTGATTCACTTCCAAAACCATCTAAGACAATCTTTTCGATTATATCCATAGTTAAATTTTTAATCTGTGTTTTTAATGATTCTTCATCACTTGAGAATTTTTTTACGTCATTAACAGAGTCTTCAATAAAATCATCAATAGTATCAAACCATTCTGTAAAATAATTATCGGGAAGAGTAGCATAGCTTTTTGCAACATGTGTTGTTTCAGGCGGATTAATACCTATCTCAATTTTTCCGCCAAATTCAATTCCAAGGATGGGTCTCCATCTAACAACTAAATTGTATCTATACTTCTCTCCCAAATACTTCTCAAGAACCTGGTTTAATTCTAGTTTTAAATTAGAATCAAAATCACTTGTAAAAATATTTATACGGTTATCAAAAGCGCTCAATTGGCAAACAAGATTTTCAACACATAAATCAGAATATGTTTTATGTTTTTGTTCTCTGCCTAAGAATGTTTTGATTAGACTTTCGATGATATCATTATTACTTGAACTTTTATAATCAATATCAAGGCCAGTTAGATCTTCAATTTGCTCTCCTGCTAGAGTATAACCAAACTCATCGCATCTTGAAGTCATTAGCATTAAAAGCGTTTCATCGGCAAGTTCTTCTCTATGTTTCTGAATAGATGTATGAACTGAGGTATCACTTTGTAAAGCAGGTAATAATACAACACCTGATAATGATACCATCACCATAAATAAAACAGCATCATGCATAATAGAAATAGCTTTTTTATTTTTTAATATAAATCTTCTTTTCAAATTTATTCACCCCACATTATAACTGTAAGTTTTCCCGGTTTTGTTTGAGCTTCGTTTAAAAAAATACTTACTACTTTTGATACTGCCACTCTGTTTCCGATATTATTTTTTAAAGTATCTTCAGGAAAATATTTTTCTTTGTTTTCCCAACTAATATGAATGGAGAAATTAAATCCAGATGAAATTATGTCATCTCTCATTTTTTGAATTTTTATATCGCTATCTTTTGGATCTGAACTATCAAAGAGGGGGAGATTGACTATTCCTCCTTCCATCATAAAAAAACAATCTGGGTTTGTTATTTTTGATGAAATAAAAGAAGCTACTTGGTATTTATCTAAACTATTTACTCTATTATTATATGTACTATATAGATTACTAATTAGTAATATAAATATTGTAAATCCAATTACTACTATGGTTAGTGCCGGAAGTGTTGTGAATTCTTCAGATACTGCTTTTTCATTATTAATAAAATTTCTTTTAGGTAGTACCATCGGATACTTTTCCTCCCTAATCCTCAAATTATTGCAAATTTTTTATATTCGATTTAAAAATTACTTGTTTTCATTATTTAAGAACTATGTTACTATAAAAACAAATTATTGTAAATTTTAGCCTATTAATAACAAGGAGATATTATATTGGTATTTTCAACAAAAAAATGATGATAATAACAGAGCGTACATTATTTGTTATAAAAAAAAACAAAAATTTGCATTTTGTACCTTGAAACTTTTTTTTTGTAATTATAATAACATAATATTGATATAGAAAGTAGTAAATGAAAATGATGTGTTAAAAATAATCCTAAGTGTAAATTTAACACAGCACCCTATAAAAAAATAGAGGGAGGAAAAAAATGAATTTAAGAAGATTTGGAAGAAATAAAAAGGCGCAGGTTTTAGGACTACCAATGTATCTGATTATAATAATGATTGTTGCAGTAGCGGTAATTGCAGCAGTTTTGTTTATGATACCTCAAGGATCAAAAATGATAGACGCCCAGGTAGAAGGTGGAATCATATCTATCGAGGGGGAAGGAAGAATTACAGGCGAAAATTCTGAAACAATTATAATTAGTGTATTTTCAAAGGATGACCAGAAAAACACATTATCTGGAGCAACAGTTAAGTTAATTGGTGCAGGTATAGCATTTGTCGATACCACCGAAGATGATGGTACAATAACAATTCCTGCAAATGATTTAACCGCTGTTTTAGAATCAAATAAAAATGAAGATAGTGTTGTTCTCACAATTGAAGCAGCAGGATATGAAAAATATGAAGATACAGATGCAATAAGTGTTGTTAGAACCAAAAGTACATAGGAATATACATTATAAATTGATAATTTCAAAACAATTTCCATTTGTTATTCTTAATGTTGATTAAGAGGGGGTAAAATGCTAGTAAATAAAAAGAAAACTAATAAACGAAATAACGAAAAAATTAGTAATACTGTCCAATCCATGAGGAGTTGGATAAGGAAAATTGAACAATCAACTAACAGTGTCAGTTCAAGATTAACTGCAGTTGAAAAAAGAATAACTAACAAAACATCAATGGATTCAAGAGACAATACATCTGGTCTAACTATTATCGATGGTTCACTTGATAAAATTTTAACACAGGTCAGTGACGGAAATAAAGAGAAAAATTTAGAATATGTTTTTAGGGTATTAGATAGTGAACTTGCAACTATAATTGATGATATCGAAAATCAAGAAATTGAAATCGAAAATATAAAAAACAACATTGACCAAATAAACAAATCAATTGATGAAGCAAATCAGGAACTCGATAAATCGAAAGAATCTATCTCAAAAACTATGGTAAACATGACTAACAGAATTGAAGATCTAGAACGAATTGCTCCACCAACCATGAAAATTGGATCTATGGAGATACCAATAGAAATCTCAGGAATAACTGCAGGATCTATTGCGATATTTGCAGCTTTAATGGTTTCAATAAACAAAACGGATATAATTACTAACGCTGCATTTCTTGGATTTGCGGGAATTCTTTTCATTGGTGCAACTGTCTTTAAAACTCTCAAAAGCAAAAAACAAGTACATAGAACCAAACCTGAGTAAGTATTGGAGAGTGAAATGCAAATCAAAAAGCCTAGATTTTTACTTTCAAACAGAAAAGCAGTTATGGGTATGCCTATTAGACTAACTGTATGTCTAATCATTGGCAGTGCTGCTCTTCTATTTATTCTTTCATTTATTTTAAATCCTTGTATTTTTCCTGGGAAAATGACAGTAAATGTTAGTCCGATGGTGAATAAAATAACCGGGGATGATAATTATGAAACATTTGATATCACAATAGAAGTATTTGATGAAGATGGTTACCCAATAGAAAATGCAAATATTATTATTAAGGGTCTAGGGGCAGCAGTAGCGGGAAACACAAATAATAATGGAATTAAAGATCTATCAATTACTCCATTTCTTGAGACAGGTGTTTACGAAGGATATTTAGATTTAATAGTAAAAGCACCTTGTAAAGAAACTTTTTCTCAAACAAAAATGATAAAAATAATTAGGGAAAATTAAAAAATGAAAAAAATAGATAATTTTGCAATGATTGCTTTTCCTTCTTATTTACTTGTAGCGATAATTACTAGTTCAATTATAATCGGCATTTTTTCATTATCAATTTTAAATACAATTAATAATTCAAAAAAAGAGATAGTAAGAAAAGAAATTGAAAAAATTGTAACTGAAGCAGAGAACATGTTTGAATATGCAGACACTGGGACACTAGTAAATATTGATGTTGATTTTCCAGATACTTTAAGATTTTTAGTCTTCGGAGATATTCCTAAAAATGGTACGAACCTTCCAAAAGAATTAGATTTATCAGAAGAGACAAGTAATAATTACTATTATGTACTTGATGATAATACGATTGAATCTTTTTCTTCTAATGCTCGTTTTTCAGGTAATAGAACAACTAATATTTCAGTCTTATTTGAAGGAAATTATAATCTAAATTTAGAGCTATCAAATGATGGAGATAAAACTTATGTTAAAATTTATTAGTAATAAAAATGGCATTATGGGCCTAACGCTTTCTCAGATCGGAATATTTATTGCATCAGGTATACTTATTTCTGCGGTATTCTCATTTATTTATCTAAGTGATTTCAAAAAAAAGGCTGAAATCGAAAATATTAGTAATAGTTTTTCTAATTTTATAGAAGCGATGGACTCAAAGTTTTTTGAAAATAGAACAAAATTTTTTTTTAATGATTATAATTTTGATTATAGCATATATATATCATCTGAGTACACGATAGTTGAATCAGATGGAAATTGGAATAATATATTATCAAGTAAAAAAAATTTTTTAATAAAACCTTTGATAAGAGCCTTTGATCCTACTTGGCAAAGTTTTGATGAGATGCATTTCTATTTATACCATAACTTTAATTTTTCAGGTAACAAATCTGATCCAATTGGTAAAGATAAAATAGAGGACGTAAAATCATATTTTGAATTGGAAAAAAATAATGCATATTTTGTTTTTTCTGAAAGCCCATTTGAAATAGATCTATTTAAACCTGTTTTTGTTGAAAAAGCATATATTTTCTATGATACAAATGGAAATGGTTTATGGGAAAAAAATATTGATGAAAAAGAAGGTATGATTCTTATTTATCAAAGGTAATGAATTTCAAGTTAAAATCAGAATTTATAAAAATATTTAATCATGTGTTGTTGCACTAGTATGAATATATAGAGAACCTGTTCTTGTTGAGTTAACTGCTTCCAACGGACAATTCATTGATATCTGGAACCAGACAAAATCAGATGTGCCATTTTGAGCATTTGTATTGCTCATACTATATCTTACACCTGCCGTACTATCCCAGCCTGTTGGAATAGTACCATTCATGTTACTTGCATCCTGGTCACCAGCCGCTAGTTTCCACAAACAGCTGTTATGATCATAACCTAACGAACCTTCATTCCATACCATAACACTTGTTGGATCATCCTCAATTCTTTCATCTCTATTGCCGTGCAACCATATTTTCATATAATCATAACCATCATGTGAGACATTGATGTGGGTTATATTTATTGAATATCTTTCTTCGTTAACAATTCCAAAAGCTGCAGTAAAGGTATTATTATTACCTGCTGTTAAATTACCAAATTTTAACTGGACTCTTTTGTTAGTCTCATTATCCCCTAAAACCCTTAATACTCTAATCATATCTGAGTTATTTGAAGACCCTATAAATCTTATATCTGCATTACTAGGATGAACTATGCTATACGAATAACCTATTTTTGTAGTTGCAAATTGGGTAGCAATAGTCATATTTAATACTATTACTAGAACACCAACTAATATCAATCTTTTTGGTACTCGCATCCCATCCAAGCATCCTATTTTAATATTTATTATAAAATATTAATTTATGAACTTTTTATTCATGTAACAATCCCTAAGCATATTCAGATAAACATGTAGATGAATATGCAAGAAAAATTACATAATTCTTTTAGTTTTGATAACAATAAAAAAAGGGAAAAAATTTGTTTTATATTTTTAGAATTTGTTCAAAAATTGGATATCTCTGAATTAGATGTAAAAGCAAATTATACAAAACTGTATTTTTAAATGTTTTTGCTTTAGGCATTGAAATTGAAAGCGAATCAGACCAATCAGTTTCTACAAAGTCTGTTGTATCTCTTGCTTTTACTTTTATCTGATATGAGCCATAGCCCCATTTATGACTTGCAGAACACTCCTCGCCTGAATCGTATGGTCCTAACCATCCACTGGTTGTACCATCCCCCCAGTCAAACATGTATTCGATTTGGTCTTCATTTGGATCTGTAGTCGATGCTATGTATGTATATACTTTTGAAAATTTTCCATTATTTGGACCCGTCGGTGGATCTGGTCTTTCTGGTGGAAGATTTTCACCAGGGTTTATATGAACTGAAGCAGAGTCAAATGCTTCTCTACCGTCATCATCAACTACTTTAAGAAAGATATCAAAATCACCAGATTCACTCCAACTCCAAATAAATTCTCCATCATTACTAGTATAGTCATCATATATTTGTTCTTCATCCCCATCAAGATCCCACATGTAGGTATAAGGCATATTACCATCAGAAGCTGTTGCAGTGATATCTATATCCTCATCAATTTCCCCATAATATGGGCCGCCAGCATTTGCTGTAAAATCACATTGAACATATACTATCGCTGAATTTAAATCATAAAAGTGCCTTCCACTGCATTCATCAGCATCTACATAAACCCAGTTTATACATTCATCACAAAGTCCACCTGTTGCTATTGCATCAAATTCGATTGTTAAAACCTCTCCATCATACAAATCATAAGCAGCTGATAAATTCCACCATAAAGTATTTCCAGATATCTCTGGTTCAACTGGATCTGCATTATCATCATATTCAAAACACAATGGTAGCACATCTTTTACTTTAATATTGTAGAGAGTCTTTGGCCCAAAATAGTAAATATTAATTCTAAATCGGACGGTTTCATCTACAAAAACCTCAGTTGACTCCTCCCAAGATTTCATATCATCGTTCCAAACTTCTTTTTCTATACACATACCTAAAACATGAACTTTAGCTGAGTCTTGATCAGTTACGATATTCCCACATGGCCCTTTTGCTTCAACATATGCCCAATTAATATCAGTTTCACATGAATCTCCTACAACTGTTGCGTTAAATCTTATTTCTATTATTTCCTCTGATTGAATACTATTAAAGTACCATGAAAGATTTTGATCATCGATTATTGGTTCAAAAGGAGTTGAACTATCGATTACATATTCAAGGCTTTCAGACAAAGTATCATTGACCCAAATATCATTTAAAACAGAAGAACCAGTATTTTCTACAACTATCTTAAAAGTCACAATCTCATCAGGATAAGCTGAAGTTTCTTTCACCCAAAAGCAATTTCCATCCCATACATATTTTTTAAGATCGATTTCTGGATTTGGATAGTCAACATTTACTGTTGCAAAATCTTCTCCATATAACTCATCACCCGTACAGTGTTCATCAGCATAGGCCTTTGCAATATTTTTATTTTCACCATAATCAATGACAGTCGCATTAAAAGTTATAACATAGCTTTCCCCATGGTGTAGTGTTCCTGGAACATTCCAAACATATTCGTTTACAGTACTTCCAGATACAGGCTCAAAAGGACTCGCTGATCCTTCAATATAGTCAAGACATGGTGGCAAAATATCCTTTACTACAATATTTTCTGCATAATGTGAATTATTTGGATCTGTCACATTATAATATGTTACAGTTATCTTAAATGTAATATTTTCTCCAATATCTGCATCAATTTCATTAACCCAATTACTTCCATCTAATATTTCTTTTACAACTTCAAGACTTTCTGTATCCGTTTTTTTTAGAACAGTTGATACAGATATAGTTGATGTAAATAGAATAAAAGTCGTCACTAGCGTTATTATTAATCCAATTTTTTTCATTTTTCTATCTCCCCTTTTTAAATAAAATAAAGAATAAATTTTATGAATATAAATGTTTTCTATATAAACCATTTTTGTAACAAATATTGCAATAGAACTTTATAAAAAATTTTATTTAAATATTCAACTACAAATGCACCTGAACATATAGCTAAAAATGCATAAAATAATATTTTAATCCTAGATCAAAATTTTAATCAAACGATAGTACTTCTCTGTATCAATTATTTTAGGTTTTATAGCTTCAGCAAGAGAAATAAAATCTAATTCATCCTCTTTGTATACCACGCACACATCAGATTTATCTTCATCCAATAGGTTTACAGCATAATTTCCAAAGCAAGCACCTAGTATCCTATCTGTTGCAGTAGGTCTACCTCCTCTCTGAATATGCCCAAGGACTGCTACTCTAGTCTCAAGATTAGTATTATTTTTAATCTTTTCTGAAACATCTGATGCTTTTGCCGATCCCTCTGCAACAATTAGTATCCAACTCACTTTTCCTTTTTCATTTCCCTTTTTTATCTCCTCATACATTTTATCATAATCATTATCTCTCTCAGGTATCAAAACCTCTTCACATCCACCGGCTAAAGCAACCTGTAGGGCGATATATCCACAGTTTCTACCCATAACTTCAACAATAAAAATTCTTTCAAGACTTGTAGCTGTATCTCTTATCTTATCAAGGGCATCAAGTGCTACATTAACAGCAGTATCAACACCAAGACAGAGATCTAACCCTGATACATCATTGTCAATAGTCGCTGGAATTCCAACAACAGGAAAATTATATTTTGATGAAAGAATATGGGCACCTGTTAGAGAACCATTACCACCGACAACAATCAAACCATCGATTTCATTATTTTTTAAATTTTCAACTGCCTTAATCTGACCCGCTTCAGTTAAAAATCTACTAGACCGAGAGGTCTTTAAAATAGTTCCACCAAGATTTATAATACCTGATACATCACTACGATTTAATTCTATGAAATCTCCATCAATAAGACCATCATAACCTCTCTTTATTCCAACAACTTCAATATTTTTTGAGTAACATGTTCTAACAATGGATCTAATGCAAGCATTAACACCAGCACAGTCCCTAGTTAATATAGCAAATTTCTTCATTTTTATCCTCTTGAATTTTTACCGTCTAAACCAATAATTTTTTTTCTTACATAACTTATTGTAATAATAGAAAAAGTCAAAGCAGATATTAGCCCAATTACTGCTCCAAATATACTAAAAACCAGCATACCATTATACAAAGCATGGACTATCATTGCAACAATTAAATATGGAATCACTCTAATTATACTTGTATTTTTTATTATCTTTTTTCCATAACCATATCCTGTCCAGGCAGTAGCTGAAGCATGTAGAAGACATCCTCCTATACTTCGCATTAACATTAAAACAAAAAACATGACCAATCCTTCAGATAAAAAACCATATCCATAAAATAAATTTTCAGTTGCAGAAAAACCAAGTCCTGCAACTGCACCATATATTAGACCATCCTCAGGTTCAACTAGTTCTCTTCTTACTGTTTTCAATCTTAAAGCCAATGGCTTAGTAAGCTCTTCAGCAAAAGGAGCAAATATTACAACTGAAATAACATTTAAATTTAAAGTATCTACATTTGGAGCTAATGAATAATTAAGTATAAGTTCAAGTATAACTGCGGCAATAATTGCTATTGTAGCTCCCCATAAAAAAGAAAGAAAAATTGGTATCCATCTTTCCCGGTTGTATTTTTCTGTATTTCTAACCCATATAACATATATTATCGGTGGAATAAAGGCAACTAAAAATAAAAGTATTAAGGTTTTTGAAATCATAATTATGAATTAATGTAACCTTTTTTAGGTTTTTTATATTTTTTTTTATATGACAATACATTTAATAGTTAGTTATTATCTATTTAATGATTCATTGTGATAAAATGAAAAAAGAAGCTATGTTCTACACACAAAAAGAAGATAAAAAAGTAGAATGCAACCTTTGTGCTCATAAATGTATTATTAAGGATTCTAAATTTGGCCTATGTAATGTTAGACAAAATATTGATGGAAGACTTTATTCTCAAGTTTACGGCGAATTAATTGCAAATTCAGTGGACCCAATTGAGAAAAAACCACTATATCATTTTTTACCAGGATCTAATTCATATTCTATTGCAACATCAGGTTGTAATTTTAGATGTAGCTTTTGTCAAAATTGGCAGATATCACAAGTTAAAAAAAATCGATTAGAAACATTTAGAAAAAGATATACTAAACCTGAGACTGTTGTTCAAAAAGCAGTTGATAACAACTGTAAAAGTATATCTTATACATATACTGAGCCTACTATCTTCTTTGAATATGCTTATGATACTGCAAAGTTAGCTAAGAAAAATGATCTTAAGAATGTTTTTGTCACAAATGGTTATATGTCAAATGAGGCTTTAAAAAAAATATCTCCTTATCTTGATGCAGCAAACATTGATCTTAAAAGTTTTAGGGATGAATTTTATAAAAAAATGTGTAAAGCTAGATTAAAACCAGTTCTAAATACTATAAAAAAAATGATTGAACATGGCATTTGGGTTGAAATTACAACTCTAGTTGTACCTAGACAAAATGATTCAGATGAAGAGTTAAATAATATAGCAGAATTTATTTCAAATGTCTCAAAAGACATACCGTGGCATATCAGCAGATTTCATCCTGACTATAGATATAACAGCTCAGAACCAACTCCTATAGAGACCATGGAAAAAGCATATACTTTTGGAAAAAACCATGGGCTTAAATACATCTACTTGGGTAATGTTTCAAATGAAAAATCAACAATTTGCACCAACTGTGGAAAAAAGATATTAAAAAGAAGTTTTTTTGGAATTAAAAAAATCGATATAAAGGATGGTAAATGCAAACATTGTAATTCAAAAATAGAAGGTATTTGGAAATAAAAAAGGTTTAATCAAAAAAAGTTTTTCAATTCTCCAATATCTGGATTTACAATACCCTGAACTTTTGCTGGAAAAATTGTCTCCAATAAATTAACCTCTTTTAAAATATCTTTGTATCTTGCTCTAAAAAGCTCACTGACTTTTTTAGCTTTAATTATATCAGGTGCGGTAAAAATAATTATCCAATCATAATGTCCATTTGTATATAGACTTGTAACCATACTACAATTTATCTTTCTAATATGATCATCTATCTCTCTAGAGACAATATTTTTTATCGCAGTTTTGGGTATTGGAACTGAATCTCTTTTTAATAATAAAATATAATAGTTTAAATTTTCACTTTCTTCATCTACAACTGCTGTATAACCCCAGACTCGATTTTCCTTTTCAAATTTTTTAATTATTCTCCAAACTTTTTGTCTTGAAAAACCGCAGTTTTTAGCAATTTTGTTAATACTTTTATTTGAGTTAGATTTCAATTCTTCAAGTACTTTTTGTTCATCATCTTTTAAATGAACTTTTTTAGATTTAGACATTTTAATAACACTAGTCCAAAATTGTATATTAACAATGCTTAATAAATACTGCGATATAAGATTAAAAAATGCTTAAAAAAACCAAATAAAAGATTTTTTTATATTTATGCAAATTTAGGTTGATATAAAAAATTTGCAATAAAATTAATTTTAGAATAATTTTGTGCTGGGTGTAGGCCGTAATCTGATACCCCGTACTCTTTAAAATACCTCATATTTTATCGAGTTCAAAAAGGTTTTTGATGGTGTAAAAACAAGAAAAACCTGGAAGAGATTTTCTCTTCCATCTATTATTTTTTGAATTAATAGTTTATGTTACAAATTAAAC
>CAYYOO010000011.1:0-32649 GCA_964473335.1 uncultured Thermoplasmatales archaeon | reverse complement strand
TTGCAAGAATTAAACCTTCAAAACAAGAACTATATGATCAAGCTATGGATATAATAAAAAAATCTAGAGATAAAACTAAAATGTTAATGGAGAAGGGTTTTATTAAGTACTAATAATCTTCTTCACTGAACTTTATCATATTTGTCCTTTTGTAAATATCCAAAAATGAAGAGACATGTAGCTTTTTTTCCACACCCTCTATTGTTTTTATTTTTTCATTTATGAAATGCCAAAGATGCTTTCCATCTCTAGCAATTATCTGCACTATTATGTCATGGTCACCTGAAGAAGTTGCTACAACTTGTACTTCGTCATATGATGCTAGTTTTTTTGCTATTTCATCCATTTTCAATGGATCAACGTTTACTCCTAATACTGCAGTTGTAGTATATCCTACTTTTTCTGGGTCAATGTTTGCAGAAAAACTTTTAATTGTTCCATTTTTCAAAAGTTTTTTGATTCTATAGTGGACGGTACTTGCACCTATACCAAGTTCTTCAGCTATTTTTTGATATTGAACTTTATCATCTTCTTGGACTATCTGTAAAATCTTTTTGTCTATTGGGTCCATAATTGCATAATTTACTCATAGGTCTTAAATTTTTTGTATGATGTTCAATTTACAATGATTATATAGAATGATTTTTCAATAACATTTATATAAAGCCTATTATTAACAAAAATTGGAATAAAAACTGGATTTTCATTTTCAAAAAACCAAATACTTATATTAGAGAATTTGATGCCAAACCCGGGGTTAAAAGTTCTATCAAACAAATGGTGTTTAAATGAAAAAAGAAACAAAGATTTTTTCAGAAAACGATATGCTAAACTTCATAGATAAACTAATTGATGAAAAAAAATATGAGGTAGTTGGAGTAAAATCAAAAGGAAAAAGATATATCTTCGACGTTTTAGAAGAAGCAGAAGAATTAAAACTAGATTATGATGTAACAATACTCCCTCCAAAAAAATATTTTTTACCGCAATATGAAGATTTAATGAATTATGATTTGAAAAAACCATTTGATGTAAAAGAGAATCTTGAAGGTAAGAAAAGAATAATTGTAGGAGTTCATCCTTATGATATAATCGCACTTGAACAGATGGATAAAGTATATCTAGATGATCAAAAGGATGATTTCTATGAAAAAAGAAGAAAAAATACAATAATAATAGGTTCAGATATCCAAAATATCTCGGAGAGAAGTTTTGCAGCAAGTATAGGTACAAACACAACTGATTCAGGTTTTGATCTACTACTCACAAAAATTGGAGAAGAATATGCAGTAACTATCGGCACAAAAAAAGGAAAAGACGTATTAGATAAATATGCTGAAACAAAAAAAGCAAAAGAATCAGATATCAAAAAAATAGATGAATCTAAAGAAAAAATTTCAAAGAATTACAACAAGAAAGTAAAAGTCCAGGGCGCTGAAAACTGGGCTAAACTGTTGTCAGCAAACTATAAAAATTCACTATGGGAAGAAAGATCTGATAAATGTATGGAATGCGGTAGTTGTGTGATGGTATGTCCAACCTGCTATTGTTATGATATCCAGGATAAAGTTTCTTTAAATTTGAAAGATGGTGAAAGAGTTCGAACATGGGACGGGTGCCTGCTTCATGATTTTACAAAAGTTGCAGGCGGAGAGGTATTCAGAGAGGATATACAAAAAAGATACAGACATCGTTTTTATCGTAAAGGAAATTATCTTCCAGCAAGATACGGTTTTATTGCATGTGTAGGATGTGGCAGATGTGGGATAGCGTGTCTTCCTGATATCGCTGATCCCTGTGATTTGATGAACGATCTCTCTATTTTTGGCGGCGAGGATGATCCTAAGAAATTTTTTATTGATAAAAAGGAAAAATCTCATGAAAAAGGAGTAATACATGTTCCACGTAGTGCAACAATTAAAAGAGTTGAAAAACAAACAGAAAATGAAACATTCTTCGAACTAGAACTAGACGATGGAAAACCACTTAACCATGATCCTGGTCAATTTGTTGAAGTATCTGTTTTTGGTATAGGTGAAGCACCATTTGGAATATCTTCAGCACCAAATGATACCCCTCGTTTTGATATAGTTGTTAGAAAAGTAGGAAATGTCACATCCAAACTAGTAACTATGAAAAAAGGGGATAAAGTAGGTATCCGTGGCCCCTTAGGAAATGGCTTTGATATGAAATCTTTTGAAGGAAAGCACGTGCTTCTTTCATCAGGTGGTACTGGTGTAATACCTATGAGATCAGTTATTCAATATTTAACAAAACCAGAGAACCGAAAAAAATACAAGGATATCACAATCCTACATGGTTGTAAGGAACCTTCTCAGATGTTATTTGAGCATGAAGTGGATGATTGGAAAAATTGTCCTGATGTAGAGTGTACTTTGACTGTTGATCAATGTCCTGATGGTGAATGCTGGGAGGGAAATGTTGGACTTATTACTACTTTATTTCCAAAAATAAAACTTGATAAATATGATTCAGAAAATACAATTGCTATAGTAATTGGTCCACCTGTCATGTATAAGTTTGTGATCAAATGTCTTCAAACACTTGGAATACCGGATGAAAATATTTGGGTCTCACTTGAACGTCGTATGAAATGTGGCGTTGGTAAATGTGGTCACTGCCAGATAAATGGAGTATATTGTTGTAAAGAAGGACCCGTTTTTAATTACAATAAAATCAAAGACCTACCGGAGGCATTTGAATGAAACCAAAAGTTGCTTTTTTTGATTTTGCAAGTTGTGAAGGATGTCAACTTCAAATAGCAAACCTTGAAGAAGAAGTTCTTGACCTAATTGATATTGTCGATGTAGTAAGCTTCAGGGAAGTAATGAAGGAGCATTCTGATGATTATGACATTGCAATAATCGAAGGATCAATCATGCGTCCTATGGATGAAGAGCGCATTAGAAAAATTAGAAGTTGTGCTAAAATCCTTATTGCTTTTGGTGCTTGTGCTTGCATTGGTGGAGTAAATAAAATTAGAAATCAGTGGAGTTCTGAAGACGTAAAAAAAGAAGTCTACGGTGATGCAGATATTAAGGACAATGAGTATTTTGATGTTAATAAAACTAAGGCAGTTAATGAAGTAGTACCAGTTGAATATTATATTAGAGGTTGTCCACCAACTAAAGATGCAATTAAAAGGGTATTAATTCCCTTGGCTCTTGGTAAAGAACCTGAAATTCCAAATTATCCAGTATGTGTCGAATGTAAGAAAAACGAAAATGTATGCTTGTTTGAACTAGGAAAGTTCTGCCTCGGACCAATAACAAGGGCTGGTTGTAATGCAATTTGCCCCAGTAATGGAAGTGCTTGTGATGGATGCAGAGGACTACTAAAAAAACCAGAAGTCGAATGCGTGATGGATATTTTAAAAAGATATAATCTAACTTATGAAGAACTGAAGAGAAGATCCACTCTTTATAATTATGGCTATGATGATATGGAGGAATCAGAATGACTAAAGATGTAAATATTAACGTTCATCATATAACTCGTGTTGAAGGACACGGAAATATTGTTCTAGATGCAAAAAAAGGTAAAATTAATAAGATTCAGTGGCAGGTTCCTGAAGCACCGCGTTTTTTTGAAGCAATGCTTCGCAGAAGGCATTATGATGAACTTAGAACTATCACTTCTAGGATTTGTGGGATATGTTCAATAGGACACTCTCTTGCATCACTAAAAGCAACTGAAGATGCAATGGATGTAAATGTTTCAAGGCAAACTAACATTCTGAGGCATCTTGCAATAAATGGTGAAAACATGCAGAGTCATATTTTGCATGTCGGATATTTAGTAGCACCAGATCTTTTTGGTGTGGGAAGTGTATTTCCACTAGCTTCATCAAAAAACAAGGATGCTTTACTTGAAATAGTAAAATTACATCGTTTTGCAAATGAGTTTTCAGAATTGATCTGTGGAAGAACCACTCATCCAATTAGACTTGTTGTTGGCGGTTTTTCAAAGCTTCCAACAAAAAAAGAGCTAGTAGATCTTAAGAAAAGATTTGAAGAAAACCTTGAAAGAACAAAGGTTATTGCTGAAACAATTCTTACTGTAGCTGATAAGTTACCTGATTTTACTCGTGAAACTGAATATATTGGTCTAACTAGTAAAGATGAATATGCATTTTATGATGGAAATATTGCTTCAACTGATACTGGTGAATTAAAAAATAATAAAAATTACAAAAAATTCATGCAGGAATATGTTGTTCCTCAATCAACAGCAAAGTATGCAAAGAACAATCGTAAATCATATATGGTTGGAGCACTCGCAAGGTTTAATCTAAATAGTGATCAATTAGAACCAATTGCTAAAGAAGTTGCTTCCATGTTTAAATTGAAACCAGTTTGTTATAATCCATATATGAATAATATCGCTCAACTCGTTGAAATCGTTCATAATATTGAAGACTCGATAAAATGGATTGATATCTTACTTGATGAAGGAATGAAAGAAGAATCAAATAATAAAGTAAAAATCAAAGAAGGTAGAGGTATTGGTGTAGTTGAAGTTCCACGTGGAATACTAGTTCATGATTATACAATTAATAAAGAAGGAAATTGCACAAAAGCAAATTGTATAATTCCTACAAATCAAAACCATGCAAACATTCAGTATGATATGGAAGAATTAGCACCAAAGATAATTGATAGACCTGAAAAGGAAATTGAATTAACTCTTGAAATGTTAGTTAGAGCCTATGATCCATGTATATCTTGTAGCACTCATTATTTGGATGTTAAATTCGTATAATTATTATGAAAAAAATAGCTGTAATTGGTATTGGTAATCCCTTAAGATCTGACGATGGACTAGGAATAGTTTTATTAGAAAAACTAATTGAAAATAAAAATGATTTTTCTAAAGATATCGATTTTTTAGATGGTGGAACTGGTGGATTCAATCTACTTCATGATTTATCAAAATATGAAAAAGTTTTAATTCTTGACGCAGTAGATATGGGTAAAAAAGCTGGGGAAAGCTTGTTTTTTAATATCAATGAACTTAAAAGTAAAAAAATTGATATTAATATTTCAACTCATGAAACTGATTTTTTAAAAATAGTTGCCCTTTCAGAAAAGCTTGATGAAAAACCATCTGAAATATTTATATTTGGTATTCAACCTAAGGATTTGTCTTACAATCGAGGTTTATCAAAAGAGATAAATAATAAAATTAATTTTTATTTAACAGATATAAATAAAAAAATCAAAAGATTAATTTAAAAAAATTAGTTTTTTTAGGGTTTATGAGTTTTTTCTAATACTTAATATGACAAAAAAGAAAAATATATAAATGTGAAGTCACATAATACACAAAAGTGATATTCTATGCCAAATATAACATTATCTTTACCATCTGACCTACATAAATTTGTAAAAAAACATAATGAAATAAATTGGAGTGAAATTGCCCGTAGAGCAATATCTACACAAGCTAAAAAAATCCAGCTGATGGAAAAACTTGTTGAAAATAGTGATTTTACGGAAAAAGATATTGAAGAACTTGATAAGAAAATCAAAGCAGGATTGCTGAAAAGGTTTTCAGAATGAGACTTATCATTGATACAAACAGAATAATTTCGGCATTACTTACAAAAGGATGGACCAGAGAAATTATAACTTCAAATAACTTTGATTTTTATTCTTTAGATTATGTAATTGAAGAACTTGAAAAACATAAAAAATATCAGAAAAAGAATTCGAACTTTTATTTAATTTAATTATGGACAATATTTGCATAATTTCCGATAAAAAAGTAAAGAATCAAATGAAAAAATCAATTGATATTATGAAAGATATTGATGTCAATGATTCGCCAATTCTAGCCTCTGCATTAGCAATTCCAAATGATGGTATTTGGACTGAAGATAAACATTTTGATAAACAAGATGAGGTAAAAATATGGAAAACAAAAGATTTAAAGAAATATATCTAAAAAAGTAGTTTTTATCATGTAATGTTTATCATAAAATAATTTTGATAAATTAATGAAAAAATATTATTTTTTATTTTTTGTCAGATCATATTCAACGTGGTATTCACCAGGATCTCCTTCAGTTACTTTAAAATTGAATTCCTTACAAAGTTTCATCATTGGAATATTATCTTTTAACACCGTTCCATATACTTTTTTTAGGTTTTTATCTCTAGCAATATCTAGTGTATAACCAAGAAACTCTGAACCAAGCCCCTTTCTATGCCATTCATCTGAAACAATTAATGCAAATTCTGCTTCATCGTCTCTTCCTGGTGTCATAATGATTCTTGTGACACCAAGTAGTCTTCTTTTACCGTTTTCATTAAGTTCAGCTACTATTCCTATTTCTCTATCGTAATCAATGTTGCAGTATCTTATACGCATCTCGTGTGGTGTGTCTCTAATGAGCCTGAAGAACCTGAATCTTACTGATTCTTCTGAAAATGATTTGAACATTTCAAGCCATAATGGTTCATCTTCAGGTTTTATAGGTCTCAATGTGAGTTCAGTTCCATCTTTTACTTTTACTTTTTTTATGTATTTACTTGGATATTTGCTAATGATCATATGGGGCTTTTCTTCTGGGTTTTCATCAATAACAATTCTTGCATCAACTGCAACTAGATCATCACCTGATGCAATAAGCGGATTGATATCTATTTCAGCAATTTCGGGGTGTTCTTCAATTAATTGTGAGAAATTAATCATTGTTTCTTCTACTTTTGCCATGTTTACCGGTGGAATGTTTCTATATCCTTTCAGTAGTTTGTATGCTTTTGTTTGTTCAATGATTCTTTGTGCAAGTACCTGATTTAGTGGTGGAAAACCAATAGCGCGATCTTTAAATAATTCAGTAAAGACTCCACCAAGACCAAAGAGTATTGCTGATCCAAATACTGGGTCTTTTTTACTTCCAAGTATGAATTCTGATCCTTTGTTATCAACCATTTTTTGGATTGTTACACCCTCGATTTTTGCGTCTGGAACATTTTTTTTTACTGTTGTTATCATCTTTTTGTAATGTTTTCTAACAGATTTTTCACAGTCAAGGTTTAGGGCTACACCACCTGAATCACTTTTATGAGAAATATCCTTTGAATGAATTTTCATTACAACCGGGTAGCCTATCTTTTCAGATTCTTTTACTGCTGCATCTTCAGTTTTTGATAGTTTTGGTTTTGTTGATTTTATTCCATAAAATTCAATGAATTCTTTTGCTTCACTTTCAGTTAAAAGAGTTCTATTTTCTTTTTTTGCCTTTTTGATTATATTATTAATTTTTGTTTTGTCCTCTGGAGTTCTAGTAATCTTTCTTTCTTCTGGTGTTTCATATAATAGTTCCAGATTTCTAGCATAATCATAAAGATACATATATGATTCCACTGCTTCTTCAGGTGTCGGGTATGTTGGTACATCGTTATCATTCAAGAGTTGCCTTGCGTATTGTACACTTGCTTCACCTGGAAAACTTGTTAGAATCGGCTTTGTAGATTTCTTTGAGATATCAATTATTCTATCAGCTAGTTTCTTTGGATCTGCCATTACTTGTGGGACACATATTATTAAAATTCCATCAATATTTTCATCTTCAAGACATACTTTTATTGTTTTTTCGTATACTTCATCATCGCTATCTCCAATTATATCAATTGGATTTGCTTTACTCCAGTGTGTTGGCAAGAAACTATTAAGTTTCTGCATTGTTTCATCAGAAAGTTTTGCAAGTTTTCCGCCTTTTTCAATTATTGCATCAGTTGCAAGAACCCCTGGCCCTCCTGCATTTGTAATTATTGCAAGGTTTCTACCTGTGGGTCGTGGTTGCTTTGCTAGAATTGATGAACAATTAAATAGATCAGCAATGTGTTTTACTCTTACAATTCCAGCTCTTTTGAATGCTGCATCATATATAGCGTCCTCCCCTGCCATTGCACCAGTGTGTGAGGATGCTGCTTTTGCTCCTTCTGAAAACCTTCCTGATTTTATTACAATAATTGGTTTAGATCTAGCAAAGTGCCTTGATGCACTCATAAATTTACGGGCAACTGTAATTGATTCAGCATAAAGTACTATACTTTTAGTATGAGCATCTCTTCCAAAGTAATCTATTAGATCTCCAAAATCTACATCGAGCATACTTCCAACTGATACAAATGAACTGAATCCTACTTTTGCATCATGTGCCCAATCTAGAATCGCTCCACATATAGCTCCACTCTGTGAAAAAAGGGCAATATTTCCTTTT
Source organism: uncultured Thermoplasmatales archaeon (assembly GCA_964473335.1). Taxonomy (GTDB): domain Archaea; phylum Thermoplasmatota; class E2; order DHVEG-1; family DHVEG-1; genus CAYZTD01. The sequence continues at coordinate 24,398 of CAYYOO010000011.1, read as the reverse complement.
TCAGGCATGGATCCAGCAAACGTTGCATTCATGTTTAGATATGGTAAGATAAATCCAACACAATTTGGTCCAACTATTCTTAGATCGTATTTTTCTTTTACTTTCAGTAGTTCCTTTTCTTTTTTCTTTCCCTCTGAACCTATTTCTTTGAATCCAGCTGATATTATCAGTATTCCTTTGATTCCTTTTTTTCCGCATTGTTCTACAACATCTATTACGACTTTTGCCGGTGTTACAACTATTGCCATATCTACAACTTTTGGCAAGTTATCTACTGATTTATATGCTTGAACTCCCTGGATGCTTTCACGTTTATGATTAACTGGATATACTACTCCATCATAACCGCTACCTATTAGATTTCTAAAAATTCTATATCCTGCAGATCCTACTTTGTTACTTGCCCCTATTACAGCTATACTTTTTGGCTTGAATAATTTATCAAGATTTTCTACGCCCGTTTTTAATTCCCCCTAATTTAATCTTAAGGTTGGTGGCCCATATAAATGAGCCCTTAATAAGCTTATCGTCGAAATATTGAATATTATTCAACATAATGATAAACTATATATAATTCTTATGGATATACTATATATAGATTGAATATTATTCAATTTCCCAGTATGGCTCAAGTTCTTTTTTTAATCTAGCAACTCTCTCCATTACAGTTTCAATTCTGAAATGAGATTTAGAGTCTTCTTCTTTAATGAAGTTTTTTCTACCAAGTAGACCGCACATTATGTTATAATAAGATATTGTACTTGATTGGCTGTTATATCCCCCACCAAATAAAACAAGTAATTTATTGCATGTATCTTTTGAAATTTCATTGATATTTTCTGCTAAATAGTAAAAAGCCTGATAGGTTAAATCGATATTAGCAAGAGGATCAGAGTAGTGTGTATCAACTCCAGATTGATAAATAATTATATCTGGATTGAATTGTTCAATTACTGGTGGAACAATTTGGTTGAATGAAATAAGATAACTAGCTGTTGCAGTCCCTCTTGGAAGCGGAAGATTAATTGTATAACCTTTTCCAGCATTTTTTCCAATATTTTCTAATCTACCGGTTCCAGGATAAAGAGTTTTACCATCTTGATGAAACGAGATATTTAATACACTTGGATCATCGATATATATGTCTTGAGTTCCATTTCCGTGATGAACATCAAGATCAATTACTGCAATTTTTTTTAAATTATATCTCTTACGTAAGTATTCTATTGATACAGCTATATCATTAAAAAAACAAAAACCTGAGGAGTTATTAATACTAGCATGATGAAAACCACCAAGTGGATTACACATTATTTTGTAGTTATCCATTAATTTTTTGCATCCTAAAATACTTCCACCCGCGGCTCTTGCTGCAATTTCATATATTCCTTTAGGTGCTGGTGTATCTTTAGATAGCATTCCACCGGTTTTACTAAGTTCTTTTACTCTATCAATATAATTTTTGTCGTGTGCTCTAATTAGATCTTCATATTTAGCAAGCTCTGGAGAAAAAATTTTAACTTTTTCTAAAATGCTTTTTGTTTCAAAAAATTCCATTGTCTTTTTTGGTTTATCTCCAATTAAGGGATGGTCTAGCCCTAGATCGTATTTATCATAGTCTTTGTGGTATGTGATTCCAATCATCTGGATTTTTGCTCTATTTGTACTATCTTTTTAAAGCTATTGGTTAAAATAAAACCCGTACTTCATTATATGAACATTAACAATAATTATATGAAAATTACCAATAGTTATAAATAATTTGACAGACATATAGTAAGTTGGTGATAAAATTGAAAGAAGACTATTTAGAAATTAATGATATAGGATATATTGCAAAGCTGATAGATAAAAAAATGCCCCTCTTTCAAAGGATGAAAATAAAAAAATCAACAGCACTTAAAATGCTAACTGCACTTGTTTTTTACTTTATTGTAATGATGTTTTTCTCTATCTCTTTATAAAAAGGTAGTAATATGGAAATAATAATAGCTGTAGTAATTCTAGCTTTTCTATTTGAAACAATGGATTCTTCAGCCGGAATGGGTTTTGGAACAGGGCTTACACCACTTCTATTTATCATGGGATATGAGCCACTACAGGTTGTACCAATACTTTTGATTTCAGAAGGAATAACTGGTATTACAGCAGGCCTATTTCACCATGAATTTGAAAACGTTAAATTTTCAATAAAAAGACCAATCAATAAAGAAACAAAAATAATGCTTATGATTGCAATAGCTGGATGTTTTTCAATAATGCTCTCAGTGATCCTAGCTTATCTAGCAATTGGATTTGAAAAAAATATAATCAAAGCATATGTTGGAATTCTAGTACTAGTTATGGGAATAATAGCATTAATTAAATTTAAAACTAAATCTACAAAATATCGGCCAAAAACACTAGGTCTTTTTTCAGCACTAGCTGGTTTTAACAAAGGAATTGGTGCTGGAGGATACGGACCAGTTGTGATGCTCGGGCAAATCTTTTCAGGTATATATGAAAAAACAGCGACAGCAATTGTATCCTTTTCTGAAGGACTTGTATCAATCGTGGGAGTTCTAGCATTTTTATTTATCACATCATACGGTGTGACAATTGATTATATCTTGTTACCTTCGATTTTTACAGGTGGATTTATCGCAGCGCTTGTTTCACCATATATGGTAAGAGTCATTCCAAATAAAATTTGGAAAATAGTAATACCCGTATATGCAATAAGTATGGGGATAATCACAATAATAAAACTAATCTAAAAACAAAAAACAATATAAATTAAGTTTCAATCTTAAACTTGAGTTTTAATATGAAAGTAGATCTAGATGAAGTAAAATGCATCACTGAAACAGCAATAACAATAAGAAGCTCAAGAAGAAGAATCACAGTCCCATCTGAAGTAGTAGGTATGTTAAATCTAAAAGATGGAGATAAACTACGCTGGATTGTTTTTAAAGATGGAAATGTAAAACTTCAAAAAGTATGAGTTTTAACTAGTTTTTTTACTGTTTTTATATCTATCATAAATTAGATTTATTATCAAAAATACTACTGCAATAAATAGTATTATTGATATTGTTAAAAAAGCAAAATCAAAACTACCATATTCATCACCAACAAAACCAAAATATGTAGCAATAGGACTTGATAGCATTATAAGTGACGATCTATAAAACCCTAGTTTTCCTGCCCTACCTCTTTCTTCCCATTGATCCATCAAGTATGATGAAATAATTGGAAAAATTGCTGTAGACAATGAAAGAACAGGCAGTACTAAAAATATAACCCAGATTGATTGAGCATAGACAAAAATGATTGTTCCAATACTAGTTGCTAAACTTAAAAGTAAAATTATTACTTTTTTATTGAATTTATCTGAGTAAGAACCAATAAAAGGTTTAAAAATAAAACCACAAACTCCCAAAAATAAAAACGCTCCACCGGCAACTAGTGGACTCATTCCTTTTTCAGTAGATAGATACGGCTGAAAAAAAGACATATAACTAATCCATGCTATAGCAATTAGTAAGTTTATGACAAACATTATTTGTACCTTTGGTCTTTTAAAAACCTTTACTCCGTCAACTACTCTATCTTTAATTGAAAATACTTCAGGAAGTTCTGTTGTTTCCTGTGTACCTTTATAAAAAAGAAGTATACTGAAAATACAAACTCCGCCCCAAATAAAAAAGAAACTACGCCAAATATAATAACTCGCAATAATTGCAGCAAAAATAGGTACAGCATAAGCTAATGATCCAGCACTTGATCTTATACCAAGTGCTTTTCCTTTATTTTCTCTGAAAATATCTGTGATCATTGAAATTCCAGCAGAGGGGTAACTACCGGTTCCAATACCTAGGATAATCAAAGCTATAAGAAATGTTACATAATGATTTGAAATACCTACTAAAAAGTATGATAGAGTAAAAAGAGCCATAGCAAAAATAATACTAATTTTTCTACCCTTAATATCTGAATAAATGCCTGATGGAAACTGCATAAGTGCATAAAAAAGCCACATTGCAGTAAGAGCAATTCCTGCTTCAGTCCAACTAAAAGATAATTCATTTGAGATTTGTGGTAAAAGATTTGAGATACTGTATCTACCTGAAAGTATCAAAAACCATGCAAGTGAAATACAGCAAAGGGCGATTTGATCTTTTCTTAGTTTTATCATAGGAAGCGAGATGCAATTGATTCATCATATAAATAGTTTTAAATGATAAAAAAGGTGTTTTTTTTGATTTTATTTTACGGCTGAGAATACTGCGTGGACTGAAACGCTAGTGTAATGGCCCGCAGATGAAAAGCCGTATCTCTTTTTAAAAATAAAACTATTCTTTACTCTTGTCGCACGCGGTACGCCACAAGGGCGTACCCTGCAAAGGTGCGACAGGAGAAAAAATTCTATGAAAAATGTAAGTAGCGTAAGCTCTAAAAAGATTTCGGGTGACACCCGTAGTAACTGGGTGACAATGGTTTTTGTCACTAAAAAGAGGTATATGTGTTTTAGAAAGCTTTCTCATATTGAGACCTGTAAAAAACGGTTCAAGGAGTTAGAGTCTCTAGGTTTTGAGTTTGGAGAATTTGGTTTTGCTGGTAACCATGTACATTTCCAGGTGAACATACCAAAAAAGTACTCAATTGAAACAGCGGAGATTATTTTGAAATCAGAGACTTCAAAATATATGTTTGAAAAGCATCCTGGGTTCCGTAAGCGATATCCTAAGGGTGCTTTTTGGAGTGGTTATGAACATTACCAGTCAACAGGTTTGAGAAGCCTTGAAGAATCGACAGAATATCTACATCGCCAACAGGAGCATCATCATATAAAAATCGTTGATGATAGACAACAGGTTTTACCTGGTTTTACCGCCGAGCGAGGATGCGGGATGACCGCAGCCTGAATAAGGCAAGGGCTTGCCGAGGAAGCGAAGGCGGAAGGGGGTTATAGGGGGCGAAGCCCTCCTATTTCACTTAGTTTCGTATTTTTTTTCCAGGTGTTCAAATCCCTTCCCCTGCATCTCTTTAAAAACCTTATTTTTTACTTTTCATTTTTTTTTGAAAAAATCGTAAAATAAAATAGAGGATAATTATTTGTATCCCAGAAATTATCAAAAGTATCAATGTAAGTACTTGTGAAGAAAGGTAGTAATGATTACTTTTATCTTCTATTATTCCTCTTTCTATTAATATCGGGTCAACTTCTGAATAATCTGTTTGAGTGGTAAATGTAGATATGGCAACTATCCAAATCGGCATTATCATTATTGATATCACCATTGCAATGGCAAAACACTTTTGTTTTTCAGCAGATTTTTTTGTTAGTTTTCTTGCGTCATGTGTGCCACCGATTCTAATTGCAAGTCCCAATAATCCTATGAACAATAAGATTCCAATAATTATTAAGAAAATTGGTGAGTGGTCTATATTTCCAAATAAGAATAAAATACTTAGAATTATGTAATAAATTATTGTTGGGATGGTTGGAACTAGTAAGAAAAAAAGCATTCTTTCTTCCTTAGTCCAATTTTCAAGAAATGACCATTTTCTACCATAAATCTCCTCTTTTTCATAACTAGATTTTAACTTCTTATTTTGAATTAAAATATTTTTCTTAAATTTATAACACTCTTTACATACAAAAATAGAATTGCCTTTGAGATTTGTAGTTTTAATAATATCTGATGAGTTTAGTTTTTTACCACATATTTCACAATGCAAGTTCCAACCCATTTTATTTATTTCAAAATCATTTATAAACTTGTCCTATTTTATGTCCAACAGGATTAAGGGATGCTTTTTTGCCATTAAAGTGCAGTTCAAATCCCTTCCCCTGCATAATTTTTATAGTGATTTCTTTTTTTCAAAATATACTCCAGATATCTTCAGTGTACTCTTATTTACAAAATCATAAAAATGGCAACCTGAAAACTTAGTTCTATTCTCTGCGAACCAAGTTGAAATGCCGATATCGCCTTCAATACATAATTTACCATCTTTAAGTTCATAATCGCCTTTAAAACTAGTAAATGATGATAAATTTCTGGTCACTTCAAGTATAGTTCCATTTTCATAAAATGTCCAACTTGTTCCTCTTATGCCGCTATAAAAGACCTGTCCCCACGTCCCAATCAATCTATTTTTATCTGATTCTAAGTCTATTTTTGTTAAAAAGAATGGAACTCCTCCACCCATCAATTCTAAACTTTTATTATCATCAGAAAAATTGTAATTATAACAAGTAAAAATATTGTCGTTATTAGAAGACAGAGATGTAAAACAAATTTCGCTATTTTTCAACTCAAAACTATTCCATCCCAGGATGACATTAGTTACATTTGATGATATGAAAATGTTAACTGACTCATTTTCATAAAAGAAAACATTTGCAATACATGTACAATTGTCAATAATACCTCGCCAACCACCAATAAAATTTGAAAAAATTTCATTTTTGTTTATAGCATTTTCATTGTTTGATGTATCTTCAATACATCCGCTAAAAACGGCTAATGATACTAAAATTGCAATAAAAGCACTAAATATTTTTTTCATCCCTTTCTCCTCAAAAATATAAAATATGCTGTTTCTTTATAAACTTGTCCTAATTATATGTCAACAGGAGTAACATATACTTTTTTGCCATTAAAAGACAGTTCAATTTTTCCGGTCTGTATACTTTTTCTTACTCTTTCTTTTTAAGTCTTAATAGATGAAGTCCTTCATCATTTCTTTCTTCAGGATCGTATTCAAATTTAAAAATATCTCCTGGTTTAATATCATTGTTTTTAAAAAAAGTAAGTAAGTCACCTGTGAGTTGATTGTTCCCAGCACGAATTACTGTATAGTTTCTATTCTCTTCATCAACAATTATTATTTTATTTCTAATAGCTGGAAAATATCTACCGTATTCTGAACCTTCTAAATCTCTTAAATTTAGATATTTTAGTTTGTATTCAAATTTAGTAAGCTCATGGTCAAAAACAACTAGGTTTGATCTTTCATCAACCTCAGAAATTACCTTTTCTTTTTTCCCTTTTGTTTTTTTCTCTTTTTTATCTTCATCATCAATTACAATGTTTTTTGAAGAAGTATCAGGATTATCGATAAAATCATTAGAACTATTTTTTACATCAACACTGATATTTGAAAAATCATTTGATTTAACTTTGATATTAGAATTATCAAGTCTTGGTTTTTTCTCAAGCTTTCTAACTCTTATTCTCTTAATCTTATTTAAGATACCTTTTTTCTTTTTTTTCATTTTTTCACTAGGCTCTTTTCAAGAGTTTGTTTTAATTTATTAATTTTATCTCGCAGTATTATTGCTTTTTCAAACTCAAGATTATCTGCTGCTTCGTTCATTTCAGTTTCCAGCTCGATTATCATATTAGGTATATCTTTTTTAGGGATATGTTTTGTGTCTTTTATTTCAACTACTTTTTCTTTAATGGGTTTTACTATTGTTTTTGGAGTAATATTGTGTTTTTTGTTAAACGCGATCTGAAGTTTTCTTCTTCTATTTGTTTCATCAACTGCTTTTCTAATTGAGTCAGTAACATTATCAGCATATAAAACTACAAATGAATTTACATTTCTAGCAGCACGTCCAATAATTTGAATTAGGCTTCTATGATCACGCAAAAATCCTTCTTTATCAGCATCAAGTATTCCAATAAATCCGACCTCAGGTATATCAAGTCCTTCACGAAGAAGATTGATTCCAACTAAACAATCAAATTTTCCAAGTCTAAGCTGTCTTATTATTTCAGATCTTTCAATAGTATCTATTTCAGAATGTAGATATCTAGTTTTAATATCTCTTTCAGCAAGATACTCAGATAATTCCTCAGCTAGTTTTTTTGTTAGAGTTGTAACTAGCACTCTTTCATTTCTATCAATTGTTTTATGGATTTCTTTAATTAAATCTGGGATCTGGCCCTTTATTGGTCTGATTTCAACTTTTGGATCAACAAGGCCCGTGGGCCTAATGATTTGTTCAACTATTTGACCTGAAATATCCTGTTCATAATCACCAGGGGTTGCTGAAACAAAAATAACATTGTTCATATATTCCTTGAACTCATTAAAATTTAAAGGTCTATTATCAAATGCACTTGGTAGTCTAAAACCGTATTCAATGAGAGATTTCTTTCTTGAATAATCCCCTTTATGCATTCCATGGATTTGAGGAATTGTTCTATGGCTTTCATCAATTATCATCAGAAAATCATCAGGAAAGTAATCAAGAAGGCAGTAAGGTTTTTCACCAGGTTTTCGCCCGTCAAAATGTCTTGAATAGTTTTCAATCCCTTTACAAAAACCAGTCTCCTCAATCATCTCTAGATCATAAAGTGTTCTTTGTTTAAGTCTGTGTGATTCTATCATATCAAGGTCTTTTAGTCTTTCATCTAGTTCCATTTTAATTGATTGAGATGCTTTTTTCTTTTTATCTTCACCAACGACAAAGTGTTTAGCTGGAAACAAATAAAAATATTCCATAGAGTCTTTTATTTCACCAGTTATCTTATCTATTTCAACAATTCTATCTATTTGATCCCCAAAAAGCTCGATTCTAATAATATCATTATAGTAACTAGGAATTATATCAATAGTGTCTCCCTTTACTCTGAATCTACCAGGTTGAAGGTCCATTTCATTTCGCTCGTACTGCATATCAACAAGTTGCTCGATTATGTCTTTTCTTCTCGCAATTTGTTCTTTTCTTAGTTCATAACCTAGTTTTGAAAAATCACTAGGATCACCTACACTATAAATACATGATACAGATGCAACAACTATTACATCTTTTCTAGATAGAAGTGATGCAGTTGCAGATAGCCTCATCTGTTCAATTTTTGGATTGATATCAGCGTCTTTTTCAATGTATTGATCTTTTTCAGGAAGATATGACTCAGGCTGATAGTAATCATAATATGATACAAAATACTCAACACGATTATTTGGAAATAGATCTTTGAATTCACTATAAAGCTGGCTTGCTAGAGTCTTGTTATGCGCTATTACAAGAGTTGGTTTTTGAGCTTTTTCAATTACATGACTACATGTATAAGTCTTCCCAGAGCCAGTAACTCCAAGAAGAGTCTGTTTACTAATTTTCTTATTTATTCCATCAACTAGTTTTTTTATTGCTTTTGGTTGATCTCCCTTCGGATCAAAACTAGTTTTAAGTTTGAATTTTTCTATTGTATCACTTCCTTTCTCCGTAGTAGTCTATTATACTTAATTGCAAATCTATGTGCTTCGTTTCTAATTTCTTGGATATAATGTAAGGCTTTATCTTTATCTGAAAGTCTAATTGGATCAATTCGCCCTGGAATATATATTTCTTCGAGTTTTTTAGCTACAGATATTATTGGAATTTTTACACCAATTTTTTCAAGTTCCCGAACTGAAAAATTTAGTTGGCCTTTTCCCCCATCAATAATTATTAGATCTGGATAATCTATGTTTTCTCTTTTTAATCTTGTGTATCTTCTTCTTACAACTTCACTAATTGCTTCAAAGTCATCAATTCCTTCAACTGTTCTGATCTTAAATCTTCTATAGTTATTTTTGTCAGGTTTTCCATTTCTGAATTGTGCCATAGAGCCTACTGTTGATGTACCAGACAAATGAGATATATCAAAACACTCGATTACATTTGGCGTTTTTTCAAGTTTTAATTTTTTCTGAAGAATTTTTGGTTTTTTAATGTCAGAAAAAAATGTTAGTTCAATATTTTTTAAAACTAACTCAAGCAATTGTTTTTTTTCTCCTTTTTTTGGAATATTTATTTTTACTTTCGTACTGCGTTTTTGCTCAAGAAAATCCTTAACACTTTTATCTATTTTCTCAGGAATAATTATTTCTTTAGGAATCTTATTCTCTGAATAATATTGGACTATGAACTCTTCTAAAAAATTAGAAGTTTTTTCAAAAATAAATTCGTTTTTATTAAAAAGTGTGCCCTTATAAATATTAAAAAGCATTAGATACACTTTTTCATCTTTTATCTCATAGTTTATTATGTCTTCATTGTATTTTTTTTCTCTTTTCATGTTTTGTCTTTCATTTAGGTTTTTTAATGCAAATATTTCATTTCTAAGTTTTATTGCTAGTTCATATTTTTTTTGATTTGATAGTTCTTCCATGTCTTCTTCTAGTTCACGTATTAGATCTTTTGTTTTTCCTGATAGTACTTTTTTTACTTTTGTTATTTTTTTATCATATTCTTTTTTTCCAATTAGATTTATACATGGAGCATCACACATGTTTATGTGATATCTGAGACATGGCTTTTTTTTAAGTTTCTTGCAGGTTCTAAGATTAAATGTTTTTTTTACAAAATGAAGTATGTAGTCTCGCTCTTGAGCTGAAACAAATGGCCCGTAGTATTTTCCTTTTCCTATTTTTCTTCTTGCAATTATTGCACGGGAAAATTTTTCATCTGTGATTTTTATATAAGAATGGCTTTTTGCATCCTTTAGTCTAACATTGTATTGTGGTTTGTATCTTTTTATTAAAGTGTTTTCTAAAATTAGTGCTTCAACTTCATTGTCAGTTACTATAAAATCAAGATCAACTGCTTTATTAAGCATCGATTTTGTTTTAAGGTCAAGGTCTTTTTTATTTTGATATGTTTTAATTCTGTTTTTCAAGTTTTTTGCTTTACCGACATATAATACTTTTTCTTTTTTGTCTTTGAATAAATAGCAACCCGGGTTTTTTGGAATTTTTATTTGACTAAACATTTTACTTTTTCTTCCTTTGGAAGTATTTCTTTTAGAATTTTTCCAGTATAACTTTTTTTATCTTTTGCAACTTCCTCTGGTGTACCTTGTGAAATAACTTTTCCACCCATATCCCCACCGTCTGGTCCTAGATCAGTTATGTAGTCAGCATTTTTTATGACTTCAAGGTTGTGTTCAATTACAATTATTGTATTTCCTCTGTCTACAAGGCTATTGAGTACGTTTATCAGTTTTTTAACATCATGAAAATGCAGTCCAGTTGTTGGTTCATCAAGCAAGTAAACAGTTTTACCTGTGCTTTTTTTAGAGAGTTCACGGGTGAGTTTGATTCTTTGCGCTTCACCACCTGATAAAGTGATACTGCTTTGACCTAGTTTAATATAACCTAGACCCACATCAGAGAGAGTCTTTAGTTTTCTTTTTATGGCGGTATGGTTTTTAAAAAGATCAAGTGCTTCTTCTACTGTCATATCTAGAACGTCTGAAATATTTTTATTTTTGTATTTTACTTCAAGTGTTTCTTTGTTGTATCTAGTTCCTTTGCATTCCTCGCATTCTATGTATATGTCAGGTAAGAAGTTCATTTCTATTTTTATCACTCCTTCTCCTCTGCATGCTTCGCATCTTCCGCCTTTTACATTAAATGAAAATCTACCGACCTTGTATCCTCTTTTTCTTGCTTCCTTTGTTTTTGCAAATAGTTTTCTGATGTGATCAAATACTTTAGTGTAGGTTGCTGGGTTACTCCTCGGAGTCTTTCCGATTGGGCTTTGGTCGATTACTACAACTTTGTCAATTTTTCCATCTGTATTAATTTCGTCATGATCGCCAGGTCTTTCTCTTGAATCATGAAGTTTTTTCATCAGGCTCTTATATAAGATATCATGAATTAGAGTACTTTTCCCACTTCCTGATACACCTGTTACTAAGTTTAGTACTCCAATTGGGATTTTTACATCAATATCTTTTAGATTATGTTCCCTACAGCCATATATATTTATATATCTATTTGAATATCTTCTTTTTTCAGGGATTTTTATTTCTAGTTTACCTGCTAAATATTTACCGGTCAAAGATGCAGGATTTTTTTCAATTTCATCAGGAGTTCCTTCAGCTACAATTTTTCCACCAGTAACACCAGCACCTGGTCCCATGTCAATTACATGATCAGCTTTTCGAATGGTTTCTTCATCATGCTCAACAACAATGAGTGTGTTTCCGATATCCCTAAGGCTGTGAAGTGTGTCAATAAGTTTTTTGTTATCGATTTGATGAAGACCGATGGATGGTTCATCAAGAATATATAAAACGCCCATTAAGTTCGAGCCGATTTGTGTGGCTAGTCTTATCCTCTGAGCTTCACCACCAGATAATGTTCCAGCGTTACGTGAAAGAGTAAGATAATTAAGTCCAACCTTGTCAAGAAAACTAAGCCGAGACTTGATTTCTTTTAATATTTGATAAGCAATTTCCTGGTCTTTTTTATTCAAGATTAATGTCTTGAAAAATACAAGGCTTTTTTTTATAGACATGTCAGTTATATCAGCAATTGATTTATCAGCAATTTTAACTGAAAGAATTTTTTCTTTGAGTCTTTTTCCTTCACATGTTGGGCAAGGTGAAAATCTCATGAATTTTTCAAGGCTTCGGCGTCTATATTCAGATTCAGTTTGCTTATGGAGTCTTTCAGATTGAGGAATTAATCCTTCCCATGTTTTAGTTCCACTCCACCTGCTCTTACCTCTTCTCATTGAAAAATCAAAATTGATTTTTTCACTTGATCCATACAAAAGAGCATTATACTGCCTTTCATTTAGATTTCCAATTGGTGTAAAGATGTCAAATCCAAAATGCCTGGCAACGGCACCTAAATATTTTATTCTCCAGCGATCATGAATTCCTTTGTATAATTTTATTGCTCCATCAGCAATGGATTTTGTTTTATCAGGTATTATAAGATCAGGATCAAAATCCATTCTAATTCCAAGGCCATGGCAATCTGAACATGCTCCAAAAGGGCTATTAAAACTAAACATACGGGGCTGAAGTTCCTCAAATACCATCCCACAAATCGGACATGCCATCTTTGACGAATATAGTTGCTCTTTACCGTTCTTATCGAGAACAATTAATAGTCCATCTGATCTTTTAAGTGCATTTTCACATGCTTCGGTGAGTCTTTGTTTATCATTTGGATCAAATCTATCGATTACGATTTCAATGTCATGTTTTTTATAACGATCGAGTTTTATTTCTTCTTCAGTTCTATAGATTGCTTTGTTTACTCTGACCCTTGTGTATCCTTCTTTATTTAGATCAGAAAATAATTGTTCATATGTTCCTTTTTTCTGTCTGATAATGGGTGAGAGGATTGTGATCATATCATTATATTTCTTTGAAATATTATCTGAAATCTTTTCAGGGGATTGCTCTTCAATTTTTACATTGTGCTCCGGACAATAGGGCGTACCGATTCTGGCAAATAAAAGTCTTAAGTAATCATAGATTTCAGTAACAGTCCCAACTGTACTACGGGGATTTTTACTAGTTGTTTTTTGCTCGATTGAAATCGCAGGGGAAAGCCCATCAATACTATCTATATTTGGCTTGCTCATAAGGCCCAAGAATTGCCTAGCATAAGCTGAAAGAGATTCAACATATCTTCTTTGACCTTCTGCATAAATTGTATCAAAAGCAAGTGAGGATTTTCCACTTCCCGAAAGACCCGTGATTACCACAAATTTGTCACGAGGAATCTTTACGTCTATATTTTTGAGATTATGTTCTCTTGCACCTTTGATATGAATATCTTTCAACTAATTTTTTACCCCCTAATAATTGGTAATTTTTTGCTGTTCATATTTAATATGTAACTATTTTTATGTTTAAAAATATAAACCGGAGTTTACCGAAACTATTAACTATTGTTAAATCTTTTTGTTGATTTGTTATTATATTTTAATGCATGATTTCAGCAAACTCTTCATATGGAAGTATGGAAATGTGAGGCATGATTTCTTTGAAACCTTCCATTATTTCAGGTAGATTATGAAACTTTTCATGGTCCTTTTTACTTGACCAATAAGTAAGCATTATATATTTAGCGGGTTTGATTCTTATTTCTTCATATTCTCCATGAAGCATGGCTCCACCAAAAGAAATATTAGTTGCTCTAAAGACTTTAGTTCCAATAAATCCTTTTTTATCCATTGTTTTAGTACAAAGATTTTCTACTTTTTCTTCAAATTCTTTTTCATGACCCGGTTTAACTGATAGATAGTTTATTGCACAAACCATAGGTTTTCCTACCCTCTCATAGTTATTTAGTTCGGATTTAGTTATTTCCTGAGCGTTAATTTTTTTCTTTTTTAGATATTCTACTGCCATCTTTGATCTTTTTCCTCTTGGACCGCAGTATACTTTCACATTTTTATCTTTTAAAAAATCAATATAAAACTCAAGGTCCCATACAGGAATGTTTAAAGCACCTTTTATATGATTCAAATAATATTCTTCTCTAGTTTTAACATCAATAATTAAATCCATTTTAATTTTCCCCAAAAAAATATTGCTAGGAAGTATATATAACTTATTAGCTAATTTGGAATAAGTGCATTCAAATGAATTATTTGATTATCTCAGAGTTAATTCCATATTTATCTGGAATTGGGATTGGAATCCTTGTAATAATCGGTTTTATATTATCAGATAAAGCAATTGGGTGTTCGACAGCTTATGCTAGAACTAGTGGCATGATTGAAAGAATATTTTCAGGAAAAAAAGTTTATAAAAAGGAATATTACAAAAAATTCAATCCAAAAATTGATTGGGAATGGATGTTAGTAATAGGAATTATTATTGGCGCGTTTATATCTTCAATTATTTCGAATACATTTGCTATTAATATGATCCCATCTTTATGGAATAAAACATTTGGTTCATCTATATTTTTAAGATTGATGTTGTCAATTATTGGTGGTATACTAGTTGGTTTTGGAGCAAGAATGGCGGGCGGATGCACAAGTGGCCATGGAATAAGTGGAAACCTGCAACTTTCACTTGGTAGTTGGTTAGCAACAATTTTTTTCTTTACAGGTGGCATAATTTCTGCTCTAATAATCTACTCAGTTATAGGAGGTTTTTAAATTTTAGAAAAATTACATAAAAATCATAAAGTCCAACTATTCATTGGTTTATCTATCGGAATAATATTTGGTTTTCTCCTACAAAGAGGTGGTGTCACTAACTATAATACAATAATCGGACAGCTATTACTAAGGGATTTTACTGTTCTAAAGATAATGCTATCAGCAGTTTTAGTTGGTATGATTGGAGTGTATATTCTAAAAAAATTTTCTTACATAAAGTTACATCCAAAACCATGTTTTGCCGGATCTATAATAATAGGTGGTTTAATATTTGGAATAGGTTTTGCAATTCTTGGATATTGCCCGGGTACAGCTGCAGGGGCATTAGGTTCTGGTTCAATTGATGCATTTTTTGGTATAATCGGTTTTCTTATAGGAACTGGACTGTTTGCAATTTTATATCCAAATATTAAAGATAGATTAATGTCAAAAGGGTATGGAAATATTACAATTCCTGAGATATTAAAAATAAATCCGTTTGTAATTGTTTTAGTATTTTCAATTCTGATTCTAATATTTTTTTATATGATTGAAATAAATGGATATTGATAAGATAAAAGAATTTTTTATTTTACAAGATTTTTAAGAGTATCAACTCTTTTTTTAACATCGTCATATTTTACAATATATGATCCAGATACAAACATATTTGCACCCGCCTTGTTTACTATTTCTATTGTTTTATCACTGATTCCGCCATCAACTTCAATATCTATATCTGGTGCAATTTTTCTAAGTTTTTTAATTTTTTCTTCCATCTCAGGTAAAAATTTACTACCATAGAATCCGGGTTTTACTGTCATTATAAGAATTTGACCTAGATCCTCAATATAATCTTTTATTTCATCGATTTCAGTTTCTGGGTTTAATACAAAACCAGCTTTTTTATCATATTTTTTAATAAGATCAATTGTTTTTTTAGGATCTTTTAATGATTCAAAATGTACTAGTACTGTATCAACTTTTTTATGATTTTTTTCAATCCATAAATCAGGATTTTCAATCATTAAATGAGCTTCAAATTTACAGTTTGTTTCTGGCACTTTAAAATCAAAATTAATTGACTCATTTGGAACAAATCTTCCATCCATAAAATCAAGCTGGATTAATTCAACGTAGTCTTTTACTTTCAAGATTCTAGTTTTTAGTTCTTCTTCATTTTTTGCAATTATAGCTGGAATTATCATTTTTTTCATATATTTTCACCATCCAAAAGACTATCTGTTTCAATTTTGTATTTTTTAAAATTTATGCAGATATCTTCACCTTTTTCATATCCTTCTTTAAATCGTTTTATGATTCTGAAAGCATCAAAACTGTCTTTAGCTTGAAAGATCATATGTAAATCTTTTTGTTCCAAAAATGATAGTTTGAGAGGATATTTTTCAACCCATTTAATGAATTCTTTCCACATATCCCCAATTAGAATAATTGGAATATTACAGATATGTTTGACCTGTACAAGCTGCCATGCATATGCAAATTCAAGTAAAGTTCCCACTCCGCCAGGTGCAACAATTACAGCATTTGATAAAACCATAAAAGTATCAAGTCTTTTTGAGAATCTATGAAATTCTTTTTTTATGTTTAGATATCTATTTGGTTTTTGTTCTGAAGGAATATCTATATTTAGACCGATTGAATGTGTCTCTTCACAATCCCTTCCATCGCAGTGACCCTTACAGGCAGCTTCCATTATTCCTGGTCCTCCACCTGTGACTATATCAATGTTTTCAGCACCAAGCATGTGTGCAAGTTTATAGACTTCTTCATAGGCTGGTGCATTCACTCTTATTCTAGCTGAACCAAAGATTGCAACACGAAAATGTTTTTGGTATACCTCATCAGCTACTGCGTTTTTACTCATTTTATCCCAATTCTATTATTGCACAAAGGCAGGCTCCATAAATACTTACATCATAGTTTGAAATTAGATATATTGGAATATTTTTTAAAACACTTGATTTTTTATAGGCAGTTGTAAACTCTTTTTGAAAATCATCTGTATCAAATATTTCTTTATTTTTATATGAAATGCCTCCAGCGATATATAATCCACCTGTACATAATGAGTCAAGTGCAAAGTTCTTTGAAATTCTTGCAAGAAAATTTGTAAAAAGATTAAAAGTTTTTTTGCAAGTTTCATCTTCATTTTTATATTTAGAGATAAGTCTTGCTTTATCATCTGATTTATCAATTTTAGATAATATTTTATTTTCTTCATCGGTTTTTTTATTTCTGAGAAAATAATAGATATTTTCAAGTCCTCTGCCAGATAGTAATTCTTCACATGTTATAGGCATGCTAATTTTCCTATATTTTTTTACAAAATCAATAAGTTCGATTTCAAATTTATTTTGCGCAGGGAAATCAGCATGTCCTCCTTCACTTTCTATTGGAATATATAAATCAATTTCTTTATTATATGTAAGTATTGTTTTACCAAGGCCCGTTCCAGGTCCAATGATTGCTTTATTTTCATTTTTTGTTATTTTGCCTTTTTTAATTTTTTTTAGATCGTTTTTGTTTAGTAAGTTTAATCCGTATCCTATTACTTGAAAATCATTTAGAATATAAACAGATTCTAAATTTGTTTTTTTTATGATTTTCTTAGAATCAACGTTCCATTCAATATTAGTTAATTCTGCAGTTTTATTATCAGATGAAACAACACCAGGTGCACCGATACATGCTTTTTTTAATTTTATGTTATAATTTTCTTCTGAAAAATTTATGGTTTCATCTATAGCTTGGATTATCGAAGTTAGATTTTTTGTTTCAAAATTTAATGAAAACAAAAATATAGGTCTATTATTTTTAACACCAGAAACACATAAATTTGTGTTAGTGCCACCTATATCAATTCCTAGAACATAGTTTTCAAATCTTTCTTTGATTTTTTCTTTTTCAAAAAATCTTGTTTCAAAATCTATCATTTTGTTTTCCTTTTTTATTTATGAATAAGTTAATTTGATAAATTATTTTTCTTATTTTAAAACCGTGATAATTACTCTTCTTTCATATTTGCAAATGTATTTAATATAAGTTCTGGAAGAGCAGGATGAATATGCATACCATGAGCAATATAACCTATTTCTGCGCCAATTGACATTGCGTTTATTACTTCTTGAATTAAAATTGCTGCATAAGGGCCAATTATATGAAACCCAAGTATCTTTTTTGTTTTTTTATCAATTATTGCTTTTGTAAAACCATCTTTTTCAACCATTGCTTGGCCTTTTGTAACATCAGTATATTTTGCAGTTCCAATTAGTACTTTGTGATCTTTTTTTGCTTGTTCTAAAGTAAGACCTACTGCTGCAATTTGTGGGTACGTAAATACTGCATATGGAATTTTATTGTAATCAAGACTTACTTTATTTTTCTTGTTAAATGCATTGTTCCATGCAATGTATGCTTCTTCATTTGCAACATGCTTAAACATTGCCTTGCCTTTAGCATCTCCAAGTGCCCATATGTTTTCTTTTGATGTTTCTAGGTAATCATTAACTATGATGTATCCTCTTTTATCGACGTCAATACCAGTATTTTCTACTTTTAAAATATCTGCATTTGATTTTCTTCCAGTAGCAATTAAAATTTTCTCCGATGTGTATTCTTCTTTTTCACCATTTTGAGTGTTTTTTCCAACAGTAATAATTTTACCATTTTCTTTTTTGACTTCTTCAACACTTGTATTTGTAAAAACATTAATTCTTTTTTGTAATTTTTTTTCAAGTAGATCTGAAATTTCTGGTTCAGAATTTGTAATTAATCTATTTCCTCTCTGAAGAATTGTAACTTGTGTACCCATTGCTTCTAAAAAATGAGCATATTCAACAGCTATGTATCCACCTCCAACAATTATTATACTATCTGGTCTTTCCTTTAGATCAAGAATTGTTTCATTTGTAATATACTCTATATCTTCAATTCCTTTAATAGGTGGAATTAGAGGCCTTGCACCAGTTCCAATGAATATTTTATCTCCACTTATTTTTTCATTATCTACCTGAACTGTATAATCATCAACAAAATATCCTTCCGAATCATAATAATCAAGACCTTCTACTTGACTGATTCCTTTCATATGCTCGTGGCTTTCTTTTATTACTTTTTTCATACGATTCATTATATTTTGAAAATCAATACTTTCTACTTTTGATTTAATTCCAAGTTTTTCAGATTCTCTAATTTCCATTATTCTATCAGCGGGATAAATAAGCATTTTTGAGGGGATACAGCCATAATTTAGACAAGTTCCACCAAGTGGTCCATTGTCAACTAAAGCTACTTTTTTACCATTCATAAGTGCGTTTTGAACTATTGTTGAAGCTGATCCGTTTCCTAAAACTAGTATATCGTATTTTTTCATAATCTACTTTTACTCCCCCTTTAGATTATTATGAAAAAATATGATTATGCTATTTAAAACCAGTTATCAATTTAAATTATTTATTTTCCAAAAATTCAATTAATTTTTTCCTGCAATCTATGCATAGATGATATTGTCCTGGTTTACCTCTCCCAGGTTCAGCATAATCATATTTTACTATTGTATCATGAAGGTCATAGTATTCCTTTCCACATCTGTCACATTTAATGTTCATTTTAAACCCCGATTACTGAAAAAAGATTTTACTTAAAAATTTGTTGATATATAATTTACAAATGAAAACTTATATATTTATGTAATTTATTTAGAAAAATAGTTGGAGGGAAATGTATGGTTAATGTTACTCATAAATATGGAAAAAATGCTGGGAAAATTTGGAATGCACTAAATAAACATGGTAATTTAACACCTAGGAGTTTGAAGAGAAAAACTGGTTTGAATACTGAAGAGTTATTTGTTGGTCTTGGCTGGCTTGCTAAAGAAAATAAAATAACTTTTGATAATAATTATTTTTCACTTGGAAATTATGAGTGGGATAATACTATCGGAAAATATGCAGGGAAGGTCTGGGATGTAATAAATTGTTGTGAAGAAATTGATACAACTTATGTACCAAGCCTAGCTGATATCTCTGAAACTGATTTTTATTATGCAATGGGATGGCTTGCTAAAGAAGGAAAAATCAATGCAAAAAAAGTAAAGCCTCCTAAATCAATTACAAAAATTGAGAAAAAATAATTCATTTTTTTCTTTTTTTTAAAAAAGCTTAGCAAATTTAAAAAATCTTGAAAGCTAATTTTTCGACAATTGACTAATACTTTCCAGGCAAAATTTTTATATTCATAACTCTTGCAGATTGATTGGAGCGGAGAAGCAACAATTTTTCGGAGTCTTTTCCTCACCGGACTTCCTCAACAAATTTTGCTTGCCCCGCACCATACTTATTACTTATCTGTCATTGTTTGAATATAAGAGGGTACTCCTTCCACAGTTTTTATCATAGTGTTTTTTGCAAATATTTTTCTATATCTAGTGATACATCTAACTCTGCCTTTTAGATTTTCTTGAATTCTTTTTCTTAAAAAACCACCCTTTCTATCCCAATCTGTAAGGATAATTATCTCGTCATATTTTTTTGATAATCTGTCACAAAAATCAGGTATGGAGATTCCATTATTGATAATAATTTTTTTACCATTAACTTCTAAACTATTCAGAGCTTTTTTGTCTTTTTCTCCCTCTATTAAAATGGGTATTTTTTTGTTTTCCTCTTTAAGTTCTTCAATTGCTTTTAAAACTTTATCAATGGATCTATCATAATCCATCTAGTGAGTCCCTCAATTTGGAACTTACATATTTTGATGTAACTCCCTTTATTAAAACAGTTTTATTTCTTTTTTTTGTGCCGGATACTACATAAACTGAATTTACAGGTGTTTCAAAAAATGCTGCAAGTGTCTTGATTATGTCTTTATTTGCTTTATTGTCCTTTGCTGGAGATTTCACTTCAATTTCAAGCCTTTTTCGCCAACTGTTAAAACCTGCAGGAAAAACAACAGAATTACAATCAGGTTTTACAGCAATATTTAAGATGGTACCATCTTTATGATTTTCAATAAATTTATCAATTTTTGGCATACCAACTAAATAGATTATATAAAGTATTTATTTAAATAATTTTTTTTATTGTTAAAATAAAAAAGAAAAAGATTAGATTATTTTACTCATCTAACCTATAATGTGTTTATAATTTCATTTAATGTTACACTTGGCCTCATTGCTTTTTCAACTTTTTCATCATCAGGTTTATAGTATCCACCTAGATCAACAGAATTTCCTTGAACCTCAAGTAGTTCTTTGTTGATTTTTTCTTCGTTTTCTTTAAGTTTTTCAAAAAGACCTTTGAATTTTTCTTTGAGATCATTATCTTTATTTTGCTCAGATAGTGCTTCAGCCCAGTACATCGCTAGATAAAAATGGCTAGCACGGTTATCTGGTTCATTAACGACTCTTGATGGTGACTTATTATTTTGAAGATATTTCTCTGTAGCCTTATCAAGTGTTTCAGCAAGTATTATTGCTTTATTGTTCTTTGTTCTTTCACCGTAATGAGTTAGGGATGGTGCTAGTGCTAAAAATTCACCAAGTGAATCCCAACGTAAGTGGTTTTCTTTTTTGAACTGCTGAACGTGTTTTGGTGCTGATCCACCTGCTCCAGTTTCAAACAAGCCTCCACCATTCATAAGTGGAACAATTGAAAGCATCTTTGCACTAGTTCCAACTTCTAGGATTGGAAATAGATCAGTTAAGTAATCTCTTAGAACGTTTCCAGTGACTGCTATTGTATTTTTTCCTTTGCTGATTAGTTCACATGAGTATTTTGTAGCTTTATCTGGTGACATTATCTTGATATCTAAGGAGCTTGTGTCATGATCTTTTAGATACATGTTTACTTTTTTTATGAGCTCAGCATCATGAGCTCTATTTTCATCAAGCCAAAATACAACAGAATAACCTGTTTCTTTTCCTCTATTAACAGCAAGTTTTACCCAGTCTTGAACAGGTAGATCCTTTACCTGACACATTCTAAATAGATCTCCTTCTTCAACGTTTTGTTTAAGAAGTGTTTTACCGTTTTCAGATACACATTTAACAGTGCCTTTACCTTCCATTTCAAATGTTTTATCATGAGATCCGTATTCTTCAGCTTTTTGAGCCATAAGACCTACATTTTGAACTGTACCCATTGTTGCTGGGTCAAATGCACCATTTTTTTTACAAAAATCAATTGTTTCTTTGTAAACACCAGCATAGCTACTTTCAGGTATCACAAATTTTGTATCATATGTTTTACCGTCTGGTCCCCACATCTGCCCTGAGTTTCTAATAGCAGCAGGCATTGATGCATCAATTATTACATCACTAGGCACATGAAGATTAGTTATTCCTTCATCTGAATTTACCATTGCAAGTTTTGGTCTTTTTTTGTAAACTGCTTTAATATCAGATTCTATTTCTTTTTGCTTTTCATCAGGAAGGTCTTTGATTTTATTATATAATTCACCTAGACCATTGTTTGGACTAATTCCTAGTTTTTTGAACGTATCTATATGTTTATCAAAAACTTCTTTGAAAAACACTGATACAACATGACCAAAGATAATTGGATCAGATACCTTCATCATTGTAGCTTTCAAGTGAACTGAGAAAAGAATATCTTTTTCTTTAGCATCTTCAACTTGTTTTTCAAGAAAAGATCTTAGTTCTTTTTTGCTCATTATTGCTGCGTCAATTATTTCTTTGTCAATTAGAGGTAATTTTTCTTTTAGAACTTTTTTATTTCCATTTTCGCTTTCAAAAATGATTTTTGCATTACCTGCATCTTCTTCAGTAAGTGTGATTGATTTTTCTGTTGAGCGAAGATCGTTTTTTTCCATGTGTGCGACATGTGATTTAGAGTCTTTAGTCCATTCTCCCATTCTGTGTGGATTGTTCTTTGCATAGTTTTTAACAGGTCCTGGGACTCTTCTATCTGAATTACCCATACGTAGAACGGGATTTACTGCACTCCCCTTTACAACATTAAATCTTTCTTTGATTTTTTCTTCTTCAGCATTTTTTGGTTTTTCTGGATAGTTTGGAATATTATATCCTTTTTCTTGAAGTTCTTTTATTGTTGCGTTTAATTGTGGAACTGATGCACTAATACAAGGAAGTTTGATGATATTTGCTTCAGGTTTTTTTACTAATTTACCAAGTTCTTCAAGGTCATTTGATTGTTTTTGTTCTTCAGTTAGATTGTCAGGAAAATTAGCTATAATTCTTCCAGATAGTGATATGTCTCTAGTTTCAATATTTACATCAGCTACATTTGAATAGGCTTTTAGGATTGGAAGAAAAGAATAAGTTGCAAGGCGTGGCGCCTCGTCAACTGTTGTATAGATTATCTTTTCTTTAGCACACATTTTTATTCCACCTTCTCTGGTTTATCAGGTACATCATAAAGTACATCATCCCATGGATGACGATAAAGCCCTGTCTTTAGCCTTCTTTGATCAAAGTAGTGTCCCATAAAGCCCATTGTTCTACCTATTATGAAAAATGCATTGAAAAAGCCCATATCTATCATTTCTTTGATTTCTTCCCTACTGTACCCTAGATTGATAAGCATATCAACAAAAAGCACTCCGATACATCCATCAACGTTCAAAATAAGAGTTCCTTTTTTCATGGTTGTTACACCTTGGACTTTTAATGCATAGTCAAGTAAGGGATGCTTTGGGAAGTGTTTCTTTGCAAAATTGATCATGATTTCTACACGTTCATCAGGGTTATCGATACTATGTATTCTGTGGCCGATACCTTGGATTCTAATGTTTTCTTTTTTCATGTAATCTACAAATTCACGTGGTTCAAGGTCTTTTTCAAGTCCCATTGAAAAGTGTTTAGCAGCACCATTAACTGCTCCACCAAAACGAGGTCCTATTGTAACCATACCTGAGATTATTGACTCAATTAGGTTTTTTCCAGCTCTTGCTGTAACTATTGTATTGTGTGCTCCAGATACAGCTGGGCCGTGATCAGCTACAATTTGAATTACTAGTTCAATAAATTCCCTTGAATATTTTGGTAAGTCTTTTTTAAACCAAAGTAGTCCTAGTACTCCACCTATTCCGTATCCTTTTTTGATTACTTCATCGATTGGTACACCACAATAGTTGTGGACTTCTCCAGTTTCATCACAAATTGTTGATATAAAGTTAGTAGGTTTGCGGACTAAGCCTTCTGCGACAGCTTGTTTATAGTCCATTGGTATATGTGGTGGTTGTGGTTCATCAACTTCTTTTATTTTACCTTGTTTTTTGAGCTTTTCAAATGTTTCTTTTATTTTTTCACCGTAATCATCAAATGATTCAGGTACAACTACTCCTGCATCACGAAGAGCTTTGTTTTTAGCTGGAGCAGTATCATCTTTCGAATCAGCTTTAGCACCAGCATGACCGAATTGTACGCCACCAGGAAGCATTTCTGCACATGTTCCTGTGACCCACATAACTAAGGGTTTTGTGATCTTTTTTTGTTTGATTGCTTCAACTA
>CAYYOO010000010.1:31077-35675 GCA_964473335.1 uncultured Thermoplasmatales archaeon | reverse complement strand
TGGCTTAATCGAATCCCAATAGCGGTGACCTCCGGCAGGATCAACCGGAATCACAATTTATTATACACACTATTATTTGGTTTAGGAATTTGGCAAGTGAATCAAATTTCACTAACACACGTCAATCGTCAGATTCAAGAGAGCGCAAGTATACCCTAAGGGATTTTCTTGCTTTTCTTGAACCTCCACATCCATTATATGTAACCTGTACCTGAAGTGACCCAATCACAGAGAGTGCGATGACACAAACTCATAGGTCGACCGGAAAAGGTCCAGGTCATGATTTGAGATTTAGAACGTATACAATTACCATATATAAAGTTTACACAAGTATTTTAATATTTTCATTTTTCAATTATTAGAAAGGTATACGCTAAATAAGAAAATAAGAATATAGGTAACAATTGATTTTTATAAATTTAGACCCTTAGCAAAGTTTGCTTCTATCTCTTTATCTGAGTCCATCTCTATTGTTATTACATTGCTACTTCCCGATGTACCACCAGACCAACCTGTAAATTTATCTTCTGGTTCTGCTGTAATCGTTATTTCTGTTCCGGATTCGTAACTTCCCGACATTGGTGTAAATGTTGGCGTGTAGCTACTGTCTCCTCCATCTATTTACGGATAGTGAATACATTCCAATCATCATCTTCAGAATCTTCATCTCCACCATTTACTGGAGAGTCGTCCTGGGAATCTTGGCCATTCTCATCAGGATCTAATGGTAAAGTATCTTGATCCTGGTTATCATTTTGGTTATTATTATTATTTGAATCATCAACAGTCAAAGAAACATCAACAATATCAAAATCATCAGGATCATTAAAATTTTCAACATGTATCTCACCATCATAATTTGCACTATCTGACAACGCTCCAATTCCTTTAGAATCAGTTAAATTTTCATCTTTTAACTCCATTGCAGAAACAGGTAAAACACTTGAACATACAAAAATAGATAGAATAAATATTGTAAATATAGATAATTTTCCATTTATTTTATCACCTTTACAATATTATTGCTTTAACATCAATTTCAGCTGCTGATTCTTCAACTGGTTGATCATTTATGAATGGTACAACCGATAAAGTTCTTAATCCAATTGTTCTTTCATCTAAAACCAGCTCATAAGTATCTTCTGAGGAGACAAACTCCAAAGAACCTATCTCAGTTTCATCTACATAGAATTTTACATCTGTTACAGACTCTGTTGGATCAACAACAGCAGCAGTGATTGTAATTTTACCAATAACCCACGTACTAGACAACGGTAAAAATTGCTTATCATTTATGTATAAATATCCTTCAATAGGCTTAATTATTGCTACATCGATACCATCGGGATTATCAGGATCATCAGGATCATCGGGATTATCAGGATCATCATTGATTACACTAATCATAACTGTTGCTACATTTGAAACAGCACCGAGTCTATCCTTAATAGTGTATGTAAAACTATCTTGGCCCACATAACCACCATCTGGAGTATACTCTAAAATTCCTTCAATTATAGGGGTATTAGGTTCATTGTTAGGTACTCTAACCGTACCATGTTCTGGCTGAGTGAATTCTATTGTTCTTGGATCTATTCCTCCATTTGAATTATCTGGATCATCATCATTTTCTGTTACGTGAATTAAAACTGGTTTATTTCTAACAGTTCTAGCGTTATCATCACCGGCTACGGGAGGAATATTTTTATGATCTGAATCATCTGAACCATCTGAACCATCTGAATCATCATCAGGTGGAGTATCTCCTTCCTCCTTGTAAATCAAAAACGTACTTGAATCATATACTGGTTTATCTGAGGAATAATGATTGTAATATTCACCAATATTATAATGATGCGAAAATGTGTTTAATAAGAAGGTGTTTTTATTTGCGATATAATCGGGGGTACTAAAAACATGTTCTCCTTCGCCATATTCACCGCTTATTACCTTTGCTTCAAATTCAATAGTAACACCTGCAAATCTTTCAGTAACTTTTCCTGGAGGATATGAACCCGCTTCTACAGCACCAGAAGAACTCTCAGATCTAACTTCAAATCCTTTATTTATTACCCAGGTTATTTGATTATTATCTTCAGATACAATATAATCGTCATCATTTAGCTCCATAGTTACAGGTTCAACTGTTTTTATATCCTGAATTTCAACCTTATTTGTTTCTATATATGCTAAATTTGGAGGTAAATAATCATTTAAAAATAATCCTGATTCAAAACAAGAAACAGGCCCTACATCTTGATCTGAGATAGTGCATTTGAATTTTACTTTGTCTCCTACAAAGAACTTTGGCCCAGAATCTACATAACTTTGAACACTAGGATCCCATACTTTGCTTTCAATATCGAAAGGTGGGAAAATGTTTAAACCTGCATGATCTGTATCTGCAGCAGACCAAGTAATTGCAGCCCAAACATCTATTCCAATAGGTTCGCCAACAGTATTAATATTACCTAGTGTTGACATTTCATCTGAGCCATCTATCACTGGATCATCAAGTACAGGATCATCTATCACTGGATCATCAAGTACAGGATCATCTATCACTGGATCATCAAGTACAGGATCATCTATCACTGGATCATCATCAATAGGATTATTAATAACAGGATTATCAACAAAATCAATGTTTTTATATGATTTGTCAGTAGGTTCTACAAACCAAGGTAAATTATCTATATCAAATTGTCCATATTCTGCATTTATTTCCTCATAAACAGGTATAGGTTCAGCATTGTGTTTAGGTTTAGGAATTATAATTCCTGCTAGTGTACCAAATCCGCCAATAGCATTGGCATCCACTTGTATACCGCCATTTAATGCAATATCCCCATTTACATCAAGGGGCACCCAATACGGGACTTTTTCTGGTTCAAGTGGTGTTCCACAAACTTCTACCCAATCCAGATACTCGCCATTAAATATTGAATCAGCAACTGCCTCAAATTCGAGATAAAATTGATCACCAGGACCTATCTTATATTCTTCACCGTGATCATCAGTTGATAGGTAGTGACCAAAAGAAAACCTAAAATTTGTATCTGGATATATTTGACCCATCTCTGGTAGTTCTACATCATAACAGTTAGGAAGAGATAAATCAAAAAGTCTCAACCAATTATTACACTGAGAACCCACACAATGCACATTGCAGTCAAATAGATACCATTTTTCATCTGGTGGATAACTATTATCATAATCAATGAGTACCCATAAACCCTCATAAGCACTATCTGCATCATCTTCTCCTTTCGGCCATATTTCACTAGGTCTTTTTAACTCTGCATTATGTAAGCTGATACCTTTTCCAATAATGGCGCTTTTTAATTCAGGAGCAATTTCTCCACTTTCAAAATAAGATAAATATTCTTCTCCATCTAGATATAATAAAGGATCGTAGAAACGATCAAGAGACGGTTGTTTAATACTTTTCATTTGGTATTCCCCATTAAAATAAAAAGACCCGTCTATAACTTCAGAATGAGAAAACTCTTCTATAGATCCATCTTTGCGTATTATTTTTGCTGTTAAACCTTCAGGTTTTACATTTTTTATATTATCAGATAATAATACATTAATATTTGGAATCCATGGTTCTGTGTACAAAGTTCCCTGAAGTTTTTTTGCTTTATCTAAAAATTGATCTAATTCTTGTTGTGTATCAATTAGTCCATCTTCTGGCATACAGTCCGCCATAGTGTTACCCGTTTCTTCCCCTGTGTGAGTTATTACTATTCTAAACCTATTGGTTGACCCATGTTCTGCTTTATTTTTTGCTTTAACAAAATTTCCTTCATTTGAGACATATGCCTTTACATCCATCGGATTAGAATGAACACTCCTAGTTTCATAATTGTAATCTTTCAAAAGATCAAATCTTTGATGTATCTTCACCTGTTTTCCTTCATCATCTGTTATTTTCATCCATACATCAAAATATACACTACCATCCTCTCCAACACAATCCTTGTAATATCCAAAATCTATTCCTGTGTGGCGAGATATCCACCGTGGAAACTGTGTTTCTGAATTATATACGCATGAATTACTTTTAAATTCACCATTCTCAAAATATTTTTCTGTTGGTTCATATAACCATTTAACATTTACTGAACCACCATCTGGGTCGTTAGTATTAATTCCATGAAAATCCATTTTCCACTTATAATAGGGTCTTTCAACTGTTCCATCCTGATCTACAACTTCACTAAATTCGGTTATTTCAATTGAAATTCCATCTGAAACAGGATCTTCTTGATATTCCTCTCCAACTATAACCTTTGCTGTATCTCTTCTACCCACCCAAGGTTCATTACTTGGATTTTGTTTAGTAGCTCTACCCCATAATGTTGCAGTGTACAATCCCTCTTCTGGATATACATATGCTGCAACAGGACTATCAGACCAAGAAGTATCCCATGTTCCATCACTTTCAAAATCCCATTTGAATACGAGGTTACAAGGATATTTTGGATTTATATAATAAGAACCATCAAATGCTACAGGTAAACTTTTCTCTTCAACATAATATGGCCCACCAGCATCTACAGAAAATGCACCACAACCGTCCCATTCATCTG
>CAYYOO010000010.1:0-30977 GCA_964473335.1 uncultured Thermoplasmatales archaeon | reverse complement strand
TAATATGGCCCACCAGCATCTACAGAAAATGCACCACAACCGTCCCATTCATCTGGATCAGGGTCAGGACCTGGACCTGGGCCTGGACCACTACCAGGTTCTACAACATTGACATAAATAAAAGTGCTTAAATAATCATTTCCGTCCTGGGAAATAACATTCAAATTGATTTTAACTGGACTGCTAGTTAAATGCTTACCAACAACCGTAGCCCTATACTGCTCATCTTCATTAGTAAAAGACACAGTATCTGAAGATGTACAACCTCCATTTGGAGGATTACATATTTCCTCAATAAATACAACATTGTCATCTTCGCTTTCTACTTCAACTGTAACAGTACTATCATCTGTGATTTCAGGATTTAGCCAAAACATAAACCAACCCCTTGCACCGACATAGGCATTACAATCATCAGGATCTGATCCCTCACATACATCTCCTATACCATCATTATCTGAATCTTCTTGATCTGCATTCCAATGACAAGGACAATTATCATAAACATTTGCTACCCCATCGCCATCTTTATCTGCAGATAAATCCGCTTCTATTGTTATCTCTGAATCACTCGTCACAACAGAAGGATCAATATCTGATTCTTGAGTTACTGTATATTGATGTTTGTTAGACCAAGTAGAATGAGCACCATGATTATCATATCCACCACCTACGTCATTAAAAGCCATTACTTGTACTTCAAAAGTACCTGTCGTGTGAAATGCTTTAGTAATTGATGGTTCACTAGAATATTCATCTATATTTAGATCTGAATCCCAATCCCATCCATAAAGAGGACTATCTCCATCAGGTATTGTAAAATCATAATTTGTATCTTTATACAGTATAGTCGGACCGCTAGGTTTTGATGGAGTACTAGGTCGGTCATTACCTGGATTATCGATATTAACTATACGAGTTGAGGCTGGGCTCAGCGTATTTGCAACTTCTATCGAATATTGGCCGTCAGGAAGACTATATTGTCCATATTGTGTATTCCATTCAAATTCAAAAATCCCTTCATCACCATAACTATCTACAAGTTCGAATTCCATTCGATTAGTATCAAAATAGTTATGATGCAAATCACAATCTATAATATCTCCATTAACAGCCTTACCTTTAGGATAGCTTTCTGCCCGTATTGTAATCGTTCCACTATGCGTTCCACCAGTTGGATCGGTTATATTACAGTAGTTATCTGATTTTACACTTAAACCTTTAATATTAGTAATTGGTATCAACACAGTTGATAAAACTAGCGTCATGCATATAAGCAGACTTAATAATTCTTTTTTTTGCATATTTAGTTCCTCACGAGGTTTTTTTATTAATATTGGGCATATTTTATACTTAATATTTGTTTTACATCTGTTACCCAATATTCATATCTAATTAAATTTAATATATTTTTGTATTTATACATATATTTATTTAATTAATAGTTTATATATTTTTCTATCATTATCTAACTTTCTCTTAGATCAAACTCATATACATGAGCATTATGTGAACCAAACTTATAACCACTCTCAAGTTTAAATGATATTTTTACTCTATCAATATCTGTTAAATCACTAGTTAAATGATAAGTCCAATGTACATGATATTCCCAGCTAGAAAATTCTTTACTATATTTTTGATTACCACCATCATATAGTGTGATCTTCATTTTTTCAAGATGATCATAGTTCTTTGCTTTAATTCTAAATCCATTACAGTCAACAGGATTGTTATAGGTTAGAACTAGATTATAATCACACCAACCTGAATCAAGAGATTTTCCATAATATGATGAACTACTTTCGTCTTCATCATGAGCCTTATACCTATCTTTCCACCATAAATTATATTCATCGCTGTCAGGTGAAACCCAATTAACAGGATTTATAACAATATTTACAGATGTTACATCTGTTGCTTCCTTTGAATCTTTAACCTGCAACCATGCTTTTTTAGTTCCAGGAGTATCATAAATATGAGTTTTTGAATTATCTGTAAACCAATATGTACTCCAATCATTGTTACCTGGTTCAGTATCTGAATCCCATCTCACTCTATATTCAATGGCATCTCCATCTGGATCAAAACTATCTGAAAAATCAAATGTGACTATCTCTCCAACATTTGCAGAAGTAGGATATACATTAAGTACTGCTACAGGTGGTTCATTTATTGGTACTAGTCCAATATCTCCAATATTGGTCTCTTGATCATTGTAAATATTTACATTATAAACATGACCATCCTCGTATCCATCCTTAGTAATTGTTAAATCATACTCTCCAGGTTCAAGGTACATATCAAATCTACCTTTTTGTGCACCGTACTCTAAAGTTTGTACAGATTCACCACCAGGAATTGCAGTTACTGTTGCATCTGGAATTCCTGTATCTGTACCATCTATTTTTGCCCATCCAATTAATGAGCCCATATTATCAGGCATCATATTGAATGTATAAGTTGAAGTTTCGCCGTCAACTACAGTTATTGTTGCAGTTTTAGTTTCATAACCTGGATATGTTGCAGTAACTGTATGATCACCTGGACTGACTGCAAGTGAATAATCACCGTTACTATCAGATACATCTGAATCCTCAGAGCAGCTCACCGTTGCACCAGGTAATGGATCCCAGAACGTTGATACATCAAGAACTTGACCAGAAATAGAACAATAACCAGGTGAACCTGGTTCAACATGAAACTCAAGATATATAGGAGATGAATAGTCCGGATGAGTAACCTTAATTTTACAGTCAGATTCTGCCTCTCCATCTTTAATATAACATGTAAAATAGTCCTCTGTAATTCCATCGCTACCTGTAGTTAAAACTTGGCCTTGGGAAGAACCATCTTCCCATAAATACTCTGCCTGAGCACCTGACAACGTACTACCTGATGAATCATCAGCAACTATTACCTTAAATTTATCTCCGGGATGCTGATTATTCATAGGTCCAGTATGATCATAAAATGCTGCATTTAATTCATTTGGATCTGCGCCAAATGTCCTCCAAATATTATTAACATAGACAGCCATTCCAAAATCTGAATCTAGGTCAAACTGACCTGACACATTTACATTCCAATTAAAAATATTCCCAGAAAGATCCCATTCTACAAGCCAATCATCAGATCTGAAATTACCATAAATCTTCCATTTATTTTTTATCGTAATAGGAAGCGTAATCCAGTTATAATTAGTATCAATAAAAAGCGAACCCGTTTTCAAACCATTACCCGCTACGTTATACATATATTCAAGTGTATAAGTACCAACATTTATTTCTAAAGGACCTAACAAAGAAAACAGATTATCAAAAAAGTTACTACCAGAAGAGAGAGCAAAAATATCTAAAGAAGAACTTTGTTTTACATCAATTATAAAATCTGCTTCATCAGCGATAACAGGTCCAGGAACCACAAATAATCCCATGAAGAATTCTAAATCGATTTTTATATCCATATTTCCATTAAAAAAACCAACACCAAGGTTTAGCATAGCAAATAAATTTAAACTATCCCAATTCCAATTTCCATTTAATCCAACTACAAAATAATCATCTGAAAGATCACCTATACCCCCATTTATCTCTGCACCTAGACTTATATCACCTTCGCCTTCAAATTCATCTAGATAAATCATACCTAAAATATACAGTTTTTTTGCACTCCAAGTAGATGTACAGCCCAAATTTAATGAAAAATCCTCAATAGCACCAGGTGCATTTAAATCAATACTACCTTCAGCGTTTAGATAAAAAGTAGTTGGACCAGATAATATAAAATCCTCTAATTCTAATCCAATTATTCCTGGAACAAGTAAATCAGCATATTGAATATTTATAGAACTCTCACCAGATAAAGAGCCAGTAATTATAGTATTGTAAACATGAGAACTTTCATCCTTAGACATTTGGAAATTTATTTCTCCAGATCCCGTAAAATCTGCATTAATTTCAAAAATATCTATTTCTATTAAACCTGGTATCTCAGTTTCACCGATAGAACAATAAAAATCCTGAATTTCTAAACTAGTTATAGATCCACTAACACTAGCAGATTCAATGTCAAAATCTTCACCAATTAATAAATTAATAATTGAACCATGTACATCATCAAGATCAAGTTTGAAATAACCTAATGATACACCAACAGTATCAGACATAGATAAACTTGCAGCATTAATCTCAACATGTCCATTTCCACTTGCTTCAACATTAACTTCTTTACTATATATATTATAAACTAGATCTAAATTCAAATCTGCATCAATATTCAAAGAATCAAACGAAGCAGAAATACCATTAGAACTACTAACACTAAAACTTGTAAAATCTACATCACCACTACCCTCTGCATCAATGTCTATTTCATTATTGATAATAACAATATCCAGATCTAAAGCAGCTGCAATAGAAATACTATCCCATTCTGCTTCAATATATTTACCATTATTTTCAGTATATTTAAAATAAAAATCATTAATTTCTAAAAGACCATCATTTAAATCGATCTCTATTTCAGGATAAGGAGTAGTATATGAATCAACTTTTAGATCTATTGTACCTGAATAAAGACAATCAACTTCTCCATTTATATTTAATTTATCACCTTGAACGATTATTTCAAAATCATCAAAAATAACATAACTTAGGCTAGCATCCAGATATACATATTTTGAACCCATTCTAATCTTACCAAAAGCACTCAAACCAATATGCAACTTTTCCCAAGAAGCAAGGATCTGACCACTATTCAAATTAAAATAAAAATTATCCACTCTAATTGGTTTAGTACCCCAGACATTTAGAATAATTTCTTCGTAACCCTCTCCAACAACATATTCGATCTGACCTGCAGCACTAAGATCAGTACTAAAGGATAGCTGTAAAGGACTAGGCAGACCAAGACCATTACTTCCAATAAAAAGATTCATTACTCTAACTCGGGCAGAAACATCAGCAACTAAAACTTTATAACTACTAGATGAACCAACAGTGATAAATCCACTTCCACCTAGATAGAACTCAGTAAAAGAAGCAACAATTACACCAGGATAATTTATATCAAAACCCTTAACGCTTATGGATGTCCCACTTGAACCCATGCTAACTCCGAAAGATCCACTACCAACATCTAAAGAAAAATCCAATGCTAGAGAACCACTAAGAACTATACTATCTGAAGAGATTTCAAACATATCGCCCATCTTAAAATAAAGATCTGAAACAGAAAAATCACCAATGACTCCAACACCAACTCCCACAGTTGATATTTGAACTCCGCCTGGTCCCCAACTAATTTTTAAATTTCCTGATAAAACAATGCTTCCATCAATAGAGAAAACAGCCTTAAAAGTAATATCTTTAAAATCCTCAAAATCAATATCAAAATCACTGACTAATGTTACAACACTTTTTGATAAAACAAGATTCAAATTTCCTGAATTATCTGATGAATCAAGTGTAAAACTTCCAACAATTGAGGATATAGAAATTTCAAATTTATCTTTGACCCATAGATTAAAACCAGATAGACTTAAAACACCACTACCATCAATAGTTAAGGCTCCATTACTATCCCATGATATATTCAAACAATCATCTTCACTAAGAAAAGCAACAGTTCCCTCAACATGAGCTACCAGTATATTATCATCATTGAAAAAATCTGAATCAACAAACAAACTTATGCCGCCTGAGAGAACAACATAACCAGATCCATCTTTATTTATATGAAAATGTGCAAAACCTTCAGTAACAGATAGACTTACAGTGTGATCGTACTCACCATCAATATCAATATCATCAACAGGTATCAAAAAATCATTATAACCAATAACTAGCCCCCTTATCATTACACCATTAGAAACATGTATATTACAGCTAATCTCATATTCATCATCTGATTTATCTACTGAAAATGCAAAATAAACACTGCTCTGACGAGTCATCTCAAAGCTATTCATCTTCAAAACAAAACTACCGATGCTTGGGATATTTAGATCAACATCAACATTTCTAAGTGCAAAATCATTACCAGTAAACTCAATTTTTACATCAAAATCAAGAAGTTCATCTAAACAAAACTCAAACGGACTAGTAATCTCATTTTTTATTTTAAAAGAGACATTTGCAGATTCACCCATACCTAGAAGATTATAAAAAGATACATCAAAAAATAAATCTATATTACTTCTGCTTATGCCAAAAACTTGCCTTGAAAAATCCCAATAAACAGAAAAATCAAAATTATTACTAGAATGTATATCAGCAGAGATAAAACCATTATTGTTTAATTCGGAAGCAAAAACATGAGCAGAACAACCTCCAATATCGGATTTAAGCTCAATTTCACCTTGTGCAAGTTTTCCAATCCAGTTTAATTCAATATACGATGGCAAGTTTGATAGATACGCCTTTGCTGTAACATCCTCCTCAAGAAGGGCATTGCGCCAACCAACAGATGTACATCTTTCACCAAAACAATCAACCTTAATAAGATTATTTTGAGCTGTATTCCACGAAACTTTAATATGACTAGGGATATCTTCAGCGAAAAAATAATTACTATTATTAGTATTTTCAAAGAACAATAAAACCTCAACCGGTAAATTTGATTGCCGCTGATATTCTATTCTCCCGCCGCCTTTCTGAAATGGCGTCAGTTCAACATCAAACTTGAAACTAGATAGCCTATAAATTATTAGACCTGCATCAAAATTACTGTTATTTGCATAACGACTGTATTTTATAACAGCAGTAGAATGACTCGAGGTATCTATTTGAAAGGATCTACCCATACTGCCTTCAAAACCAGTGAGTGTGATCTCAGTTTTTACTGCTGGTTCTAGTTTAACATTGAAAGTATCAATATTATTGTCAAATAAATCCTTGACATCAACATAGCCAAATAAAATATTCAAATCATCATTTCCAACGATATTACCTGGATTTAATATGGTACTATGTACAGGTTTTTTTTCAGAAAAAACATAGGGTTTATATTTATATGTAATCTCACAACTATCAGGGATTTCCTCATATTTTTCTGATAAAATCCCAAAACGAACCTTATTCCCTTTCAAACTTTCATCTAAAAAACCTGGAAACCGAATCTGGGTATAAACCTCCAGATGTTCATCTTTATCACTGATGCCATCTAATCTATCAACTTTTAGTTTAAAATTTAGTGATAAAGTAAAAGATTCTTCGATACTGAGTCTTAAAACAATTTTTGCTTTAACATCATTTTTACCATCCGAATCAATATCGATTAAATTAGGAATACCAAGAGAAGCAGGTGTTTCTTTTTCACTATCCTTATATTTTGTATAAATCACAAATAAATTTGAATTTGAATTTGACTTGAAATAGCTATATGTAAAAATAGATTTAATTAGAGGGTTACTAACAACTCTTTTAAAAAAAGAGTTCCCCTCATTTTCATCATTGTCTTTTGTTTCAATATTAGTTCTTTTTTTAAGATTACTTACGGTACTCTGTGTTTTTTCTTTAATGTTATTTACAAAATTTTCAGATTTTTCCTTAACTTCTGAAAAAAGCCCCTTTGATAAACCGGCTTGAGCAAATACTGTAAATACTAGAAAAAATACAATAAAGAGACTAAGAATTTTTTTTATTTTTTTAGCGGAATTCCTCATATTGTTTTTCCTCACGAAAGATAATATGCAGTTTTTCTCCGTAGTTTTGGAGGTAAATATCTACATAATAATGTTTATAGTTAATAGTATATATAATTTGTTATATAAAAGTTGTCAAAAATTATTGTTTAAATATAAAAAATAATATAAATATTTTACATAATATTTAAATATCTAGAGTATATATCAAATATATAACAAAATTTATAGAAAAGTATAAATAATATAAAAAACAAATATAAAAATATAGAATTTAATAGACGTGATCAAAAATGAGGAAATTAAAATTAGTATCAATATTGATAGTAACCGTTTTAATTGGAGCTGGTGTAGCATCAGTTAGTGTTGCAGAAAAACTACAAGATAATATAACCTTAGATCTTGAACAATTTATAACAAATGTTCACCCTCATATAAATATCGCAGATCAAAATATTACCATAAAAGTAAATGTATCAGAATCTGGAAATAACACATTCTATAGAGTTGATGATGAGTTAAAAAT
This sequence comes from uncultured Thermoplasmatales archaeon, assembly GCA_964473335.1. Taxonomy (GTDB): domain Archaea; phylum Thermoplasmatota; class E2; order DHVEG-1; family DHVEG-1; genus CAYZTD01. The sequence goes on along the minus strand of CAYYOO010000010.1, from coordinate 22,806 downwards.
AGATTTATTAGTAAATGATAATACAACTAGAGAAATGTTATATTTATATCCTAGAGGAGTTTTTTATGGAGCTTTTGCCTATAGATCTATAACTGATGTCGTTAAAGAAGGTATCTTGCAAAATAGAGCTTATCCAGGGGCAGACAAATTTTTAAAACGATTGATTCCTATCAAAGATTTCGGCTTTACATCAGTAAAAGAAGCAATTATAAGTCGTGGTGTATCAGATAACATAACAATAGATCTTGATTACTCACTTTCAGAGGATAGTTATCTAAATGGAGAAACTCTAACATTTACATTAGCAGTAATGGGTTTAAACCCAGGAAATGCAAACGGAGTATCTGAAGATGGAATTGGTCAAATAATTGAACACCAAAAAGTAGAGTTAACAGTAAGCTATGAAGAATTATAAATAATTCTTTTTTTTCTTTTTTAAAATATCAAATTATCAAAATTTAGCCGCAGCTGCAGAGCTATTTCGGTACTGCAGCAGTGAAACAGCTCCACAACTAAATTGCGGCTTGTTTGATACCATGGTTGTCCTCTTTTTCATACCATTTGACATTAAGTCGGATTGGTCAAAGAGGGACCCGTAATGATATCAAAATGTTTCCTTGTTTTTGCATCTCCAATCACTGATCATGGAGACCTTCGAATCAAGGATAAAAAGATTATAGGTTGGTTCTTATTAATATTTGTTTTGGTAGGATCTATCTATACTTGTTTATATTATCTCTAAGAGCTAATGCCTTCTTACGGGATTTTTCATAAAAATCTTTACCAGATCCAGCATAAATAACTCCTCGGGAAGAATTTATTATCGCGTTAATTCCTTCTTTGTTTGTACCAAATTTAACTGTTTTTTCAACATCTCCACCCTGTTCACCAATACCAGGAATTAAAAGAATGATATCTTCACCAAGGATTTTTCTTATCTTTCTTAGCTCTTCAGGATAAGTTGCACCAACAACTGCTCCGCAGTTATTGTTTATTTTGTTCCATTCCTTTATTTTTCCAGCTACTATTTCAAAAATACTTGTATCAGCTGTTTTTAGATCTTGAAAATCAACTGCAGAAGGATTTGATGTCCTGCAAAGAATGAAACTAAGTTTATCTTTGTAAACAAGAAAAGGTTTAACACCATCTATTCCAAGATAAGGATTAACTGTTGTAGAATCACAATTTAGTTTTTCAAAAATACTTTCTGCATATTTATTAGCTGTATTTCCAATGTCATTTCTCTTTCCATCAAGAATTATTGGTATTTGTTTAGGTATATATTCAATTGTATTTTTAAGAATTTCATATCCTTTGACCCCGAGATTTTCATAGAAGGCCATATTGATTTTATAGGAACAAACCAAATCCGTTGTAGCATCAATAATTTTTTTATTAAAATCCAGATATGGCTTTTTACTTTCAGAAAAAAGATATTTTGGCATCTTTTCAGGGTCAATATCAAGTCCCACACAGAGTAAAGAATTGTTTTTATGAACAATTTTATTTAATTTCTCCTTGAAATTCATATTTTTTCAAATACCACAATGAAAAAACTATGATATAAAAAGTTGTATTTTTTTCGTTCATTTATTTAAATAGAAAACATTTACTAAAATTGATATGAAGATAATTTATGCAGTTTGTGCCTGGGGTCTAGGTCATGCAACTCGTTCCCTACCTGTAATTAGAAGATTAGTAAAAGAAGGAAATCAAGTAACTATTATTTCTGAAGGTAGATCTCTTGATCTATTAAAAAAAGAACTTAATGATAATATAGAAGAATACATCACAATTCCAGGTTATCCAATGCTTTTATCAAAAAACTCCCGGCAGTTCATGGCTAAAAGCATTGTTTACTGGCCTAATTTTCTTAGTAGAATGGTTAAAGGTCTATCTACATTAACAAAGATGCTTGAAAAAAGAAAATGCGACAAAATCATCTCTGATGGAAGATACGATATGTATAGTAAAAAAATTCCAAGTTATTTTATATCTCATCAGATGAGAATTATGAATCCATTAAGACTTAAGATGTTTGAAAATGGAAGTGAAACCTTTAATAAATTCTTTTTTAAAAGATTTAAAAGTGTTATTATTCCTGATTTCAAAGAAGATAATCTATCAGGTGACCTTTCACATAATCTAAAAAAAATTGATGAAGATAAACTAAACTATGTAGGAGTTCTCTCTGATTTTGAAAAAAAAGATATAGCCAAGGATATTGATTACCTGGTAAGTATCTCTGGCCCAGAACCACAGAGAAGTATCTTTGAAAAAAAGATTTTAGATCAAATTGATTGTTTGAATGGTAAAATTGTAATAACTCTTGGCAAAACAGAAAAACTAGATGAATTCAAAGATAAAAATATTGAAACATATTCCTTTCTATCTAAAGAAAAAAGAGAAGAAATTCTAAACAGATCAAAAATGGTAATCTCAAGAAGTGGATACAGTACGATACTAGATCTTTCAGTTACTAAAAATAAAGCTTTAATGATTCCTACACCCGGACAAATCGAACAAGTTTATCTATCTCAATACCACAATAAGAAAAAATATTTTTATTGTGTCCCACAACAAAAAATAGACCTGAAAAAAGATATTAAAAAAGCAGAAAAAAGAACGGGGATAAAAAGAAACATAGACGTTGATAAATCAGTTGAAAATATTCTAGAAATCATCAATAATTGAGATTTATCTATCAATGGCAAATAATATATATAAAACTAATATTCAAAAAAGAAAATTATGAAAGAAGACCTTAAAAACAAAATAAAAAATATTCATAAATCCTGGTTATTCTGGGCATTGTTAGTTACAATTACAGCAATAATCATAAGATCTATTCCAGCATGGACAAACAAAGCATGGGGTGGGGATTTTGGAATATACTTTGGTCTAACAAAAGATTTTGTAGAAACAGGTGAACTTTTTAACCCTTATTTTGGATGGGGTAGCACATATAATTTTTTCCCAGTTCTTTATTCGATTTCAGGTTTTATACATATTTTGTTAGGAATAGATATATTGACAGTCATGACATATATTGCTCCAATATTTGGCGGTCTTACAGTACTTGTATTTTATTTTCTAGTTAATGAACTTCTAAATAACAAAAAAATAGCTATACTATCTGCACTTTTTTTAGCTGTCCTTCCGTTTCATGTATACCAGCTTAGTCATGCAGCACCATTAACTATGGGTCATTTTTTTATGGTGCTTTCACTTTATTTTTTTGTAAAGTTCAGGAAAAGAAATGTTTATATTTTCCCACTTATCACTTCAACGATTCTACTCACAATGTCACATCATCTAACAACCTATTTTTATTTGATATCCTTAGTTTTTATTACTTTTTTTGAAAATGCCAGTACTAATATTACACATGCTAAAATCAGAAAAGATACCTCTGTTATGGTTTTTACATCGTTTTTTATATTTTCCTACTGGGCTTTTATTGCAACACCGGTATATGAAGGATTTATGAACAAAGGACTAAATCTTTTTGGGCTGCATCTAGGTTCACAAATCACTCTTATCCTATTTTATATATTGATATTATTCTCTATTATATCTGCAAGATATATTAGGAGATTTTCAAACTACTTATCAAAAACAACATCAAAACCTGAAAATAAAAAATCTAAAAAATTGATATGGATATTATATATGCTTAATCCCTTTATAAAAAAAGAAAAACCAAGTGTTAGATCAAGAATTTACCTTTTTATCATTGCATTAATAAGCTATATCATTACGCTTTTAATCTTTGTAACTAGGCCTCTGCCATGGCAGGGTTTTCCTTTAACAGTTGAAGCAATATTTTTGATCACACCGTTTTTGATTGCACTTGCGTTTGCATTAACTGGTTTTAGATATACATCAAGATATAAGAATGGTTTTTTTATAAGAGGATGGATAATTGGGCTTTTGTTTTCACTATTATATGCAATGATTTCAAAAAATAATATACTACTTCCCCACAGGCATTTTGAATATTTAATGTACCCTATAGCTATTCTTACAGTATTTGGGATAGGTGGAATTTTTTCAGACCCAGAATATAAAAAGATGTTTTCAGATTTGAAGGAAAATCTTGTTAGAGCTACTACAAAACAAAAAAGGATTGTTACTAAATTCTCAATAGTACTTATAATATTTTTAACTGCCTTAATTGTTACAAACGCAGCATCAGTATATCCATCTCATGACTCTTTAAATGAGTCTTTTCCTCATGTTAGAGATAAAATATATATTGAAGACATCTCAGTTGTTGAATGGATGAGTGAAAATATAAATAAAAACCATAGCGTAATTGTTTCAGATCATTGCCTTGAACGACTTATAGAGTCAGAGGATTTTAAAACCTCAAAAGATAGAACTGTTGTTATATTATTTGAAAACAATATATCAAATTGTTTGGAAGATTTATACGGAATAGGAAAAAAACATAATAAAATAACACATATCATGATTGATAAAATGATGAGAGATGAATATATTCAATATGGTCTTAGTAGACAAGGAGTACCATTATGGGAAAAAATTTCAAATGAATCATATTACAAATTTACTTCAACAGATGCTTTTACTCTAGTTTATAGAAACGAAAGCAAACAAATTGATCCTTTAACTGAAGAACCAATTTTCTGGGCAGAGCTATATAAAGTAAATTGGCCCTACATTGAAAAAAACTATTAAACAAAAAAAATTGGAATAATTTTTGATGAAAATGAATATTGCAGAAGTAACAACATACAAGGAAGGTGGTGTATACACACATGTCATTGAGCTTATCAAAGAAAAACAAAAAGAAGATGAGTTCATAGTAGTAACTGGAAATACTAAAAAAGAAGGTATGGAAACTGAAAAAGATATAAAATTTTATCATATTCCATGTATCTTTTCACCTTGGACAATTTATTTTATTAATCCTTTAAATTCTTCAAAAAAGTTTAAAAAGATTCTAAAAGATAATAAAATTGATCTAGTTCATTTTCATAATCCTCTTTTTAGTTTTTCAAATAGATCAATTTTTAAACCAGATAGACCAACTGTTATGACTGCTCATTATGTCATAAACCTGAAAGGAAATAAGATAATTGCATCTATATATAGGGCAGTAATAAAACTTACAACAATTATTATTTCAAAAAGAATAGACAAAATAATCTGCGTGAACAAAGATTATGTCAAAGCTTTTAAAAAATGGGGTATTAAAAAAGATAAAATTGCTTTTATTCCAAATGGAGTAGATACAAAAAAGTTTAGTCCAGGAAAATCAAAGATAAATCAATTATACAAAGACAAAAAAATAATCCTATTTTTTGGAAGGCTTCATTACCAAAAAAATGTAGATTTGTTAATAAATGCTTTCAAAAGAATTAACAGATCGGATATAAAACTAGTTATAATCGGTGATGGACCTGACCTAAAAAGATTAAAAAAGATAAGCAAAAATGATCCAAATATTGTATTTACAGGTTTTGTATCTGATGAAGAGCTACTAGACTATCTTAGAGCAGCCTATACCATGGTTTTACCATCAAGAGGAGAAACTGCAAGTTTGACTCTTATGGAAGCAATGGCATGCGCATTACCAGTGATTGCCTCAAATGTAGGAAATGCAAAAAGAATGCTTAGTAAAAATAGAGGAATTACTCTTGAGAAATACAATGAAGAAGAAATTGCCGATAAAATTAATTATCTACTCAATAATCAAGATGAAGCACTAGAACTGGGGGGAAAATCACTGGAATATATTAGAAAAAACTACAGTTTGAAAAATACCCGCAAAAAAACATTTGAACTCTATAAAAAAATAATTAAAGAACTTAATAAATAGGGTTACTTAAAAAGATATGGACTTAGTGATGACATAATTGTCTTTGGACTAGCAAAAACATCTGTTGCAAAATATTGATACCAGCCGCACTTTCTATTACAGTTATTCATAGCGCTGCGTGCTTTTTCAGCTTTTTTTGATCTAAGAAAATCCATAAGTGAACCATCTGTTAGATCAAATAATCTTTCACCTATTGTCCTACACGGATAAAAAAGTCCACCATCTGAATCGATTATAATTGAGCTAGTTGAGCATCCATGATCCTTATTTATATTATCAAGAAAACCCCTTGGGGTTGTAACAGTATTTGGGTATTTCTTTTTAAGCTTGATTATCAACTCTTTGAACTTTTCTGGATCAGGGTAATAATCATCTGTTCCATCCAAATGGCATGCCGGCATTATAACAATTCTAGCATCCACATCAAAAACTCTTTTAACTTTTTCTTCTACTGCGTCCATTGTATCCTTTGTGACAACTACTTGAATACATATTTCAGGGCCGTAACTTTGAAACTCTTCAAGTCTTTCAAAGAATTCCAAGTTGTCATGTCCTTCATCAATACTAATATGTAAAAAATCAATGTTTTTACCATATTCTTTCATAGGTCTTTTATCAAGAAGATGCCCGTTTGTTGTAAAAAAAAGAGTAAAAGGCTTTTTATAAGCATACTCAAGGATTTTACCAAGATCCTTTCTAACAAGAGGATCTCCACCCTCAAGACTAAGTACTGCAATACTACTATCTGCAATGTTATCAAGAACCTTATATACTCCCTCAATTGGTAGATCTGGTGTATCTTCCATCCATACATTACAAAATGAGCATCTTAAACTGCATTTATGTGTAACTTTATATGATGCATAAAATGGATAAATGCTTTCACCAGCTAGTTTATTTTGAAACGCACAACGTGCAATCTTTGCATATTTTGAAACAGGTAAAACTTTCATTGTTGATCACAAAACTTTTTTCAAAGGAACATATCTTCTTTGATAAGGTTTTTGGAAAAAAATCTAAAAATAATCATAAGTAAAATATATGTTTCCTAGAATAACACTTTCCTGTGGCAGAAAAAACCAATAGAATCAAAATATCAATAGCAATAAGCCTTATTATAAGTATATCAGTGATAATTGCTATTCTATATTTTACTTTAGATGCTGAATCTATTGAAAAATTAAAAACTGCTAATATACGATACGAATTTTTTGCCTTAGCAGTTGCTTTAGCCTTTGTTAACTGGACTTTTTGGGCAGCACGTTTGAAAGTTATTGCAAAAGAACTTGATAAAAATCTAGATCTTACACTCACTGAATCATTAAAAATTATTATTACAAACATGTTTCTAGCATGTATCACCCCATCAATGGCAGGTGGAGAACCTGTTAGAATATATCTGCTCAACAAAAAAGGCATGAGTGTGGGAAGCGCTACAGCAGCAGTTATAGGAGAAAGGCTTGTCGATGCAATTTTTATTCTAATCTTAGTTCCAATCGCATTTATTATATTTAGAAGAGTTTCAGATTTGGGATTTTTAAACACAGCGCTATTAATTGGAATATTTGTTTTTGTAATATTTCTAGTACTTTTTCTATATGCAATATCTCATCCTGAGAAAATAAAGAGACTACTGATATGGCTAAACAAAAAACTTAAAAGATTTTCAAAGAAAAAAGAAAGTGAAAGTGCCGTTATAAACAGAATCAATTTTGAAGTTGATAACTTTCATAAAGGAGTAAAACTTTTTAAAGGAAAAGGAAAAAAAGCGCTTTTTAAGGCAGGGATTCTTACAGCTCTTTCATGGTCTGCAGGGTTTATGATACCTTCTATGATTCTTTTAGGACTCGGCTTGGACCCCTATTTTATTGAATCATACGCTGCACAGGTTTTAATCCTTGTATTAATCATGATGCCTACCTTACCAGGTAGCTCAGGTGTTGCTGAAGGGAGTGCAGCAGTATTTTATGGAGTATTGATAGGTGTTGGAAACGATCTTTTAGGAGTTTTTGTAATAATACATCGAATGATTACATATCACCTGAATCTACTTGCAGGTGCTATTTTTCAATATAAGGTTTTTAAATCTGTTGCGTCTTTTTCTTTAAATAAAATAAAAAAATATGAGACAGATGGAGAAGATAATTCTGAAATTGAAGAATAGTCTTTTTCCTAATTTTATTTTTGATATCCTTTACCTCTACTAAAAAACATAGTTATAAATACAGTTTTATTTGACTCATCAATTTTGTATACTAATCTATATTTGCCTAACCTAACTCGATATGTTGATTCTTTCTTTGAAGATATAAGTTTTATATCCATTTTAGGGCGTTTCTTATGAGGATCAATCTTTAATTCATCAATAACATTTTGAATATTTAATAATATTGATTTATCTCCACTTTTTAGAATTTTTTTAACATCCTTTAAAAAATCCTTACCCTGTATTATTCTATAATTAGATGTTTTTTTGTAATATTTCAAAGAATTACCTCAAGCATTTTTTAATGCATCTTCTATGTTATCAGACTCAACATAATCTCCGCTTTTGATCTTTCGCATCCTTTTTTTATGCTCTTTAAGAATATGATTATAAAATTTTCTTTCTTCAATTTGATTCATAAACTCATTGAGGACATCATCAAAGCTCATGTTACCATGTTTATAAAGAACAAGCTTTTCATATGTTTTAGATGTGACATTAATTGTTTTATAATTCATAGTTACCATAACTACTATAGTTATAATAACTATATATACTTTTCTACTAATATAGCCGTTGCAATATTCATTAATAAATTTACTTACAAAATTCTCTATTCTAATCCTACTTTTGGAAGTACCGATATAGGCGTCAATATTAAATATAGGATTGACATTCGCCAACTCTATGAAAAAGACAGATAAGTGCATTTCCTGCGGAAAAGGGCTTATAAAACAAGGATTTACTACATTTCCATGTCCAAGCTGTGATGCAATAATCGGACGATGCGACAGCTGTAGAGAACAAAGTATAAAATATACCTGCAAAAAATGTGGTTTTCAGGGGCCATAAAAACTTTTAGGAGGAAAAATAAATGGGCGCAGTAATAGGCTTGATACGTGTAATGCCAGCTGAAGTAATAGAAGATGAAAAAATTCAAAAAATGATAGATGACATCAAAAAAGTAGTCAAACCACCAGCAAAACTAGGACGAATCGATGTAAAAGATGTAGCATTTGGTTTAAAAGGTCTTGATGTAACAGTCGAAGTTCCAGACGATGCAGGTGGACTTGATCCTGTAGTTGATACAATTTCTAAAGTCGACAACGTAGATAGAGCAGAAGTAACCGATGTAGGAAGAATATAAAATATTAAATTATTTTTTTATGAAGCTCTACCTTTTGGTTTTTTAAGATGATCTGAAAAATTTCTTAATGATTCAACACCAAGCTCAGTAGGATAATACACTGGATAAGCTGAATTACTAGTATCCCCCTCAATAAGTTCAGCTAAATACATTTTTTTAATATGCCATTTAACAGTATGATGATTTAGATCAAGTGCATTTGCAATTTCTAGTAAATGCTTACCAGGATTATTCTTTAGATACTTCATTATATCAAATGCATTATTATTTTTTAAAACAGATTCAGCGATTGCCTCTTTTCTTGCTTCAACCCCTCCTTCAACCAGGTAATATACCTTTTTACCGCCGATATTTCTGCTTCTTACTAGATTAGTTTGTTCAAGTTTTCTTAAGTGCCAAGCTGCATTACTAGGTTTTAAATCAAGTTCACGTGCAATTTCTCTTAAATGTGAACCAGGATACTCCTCAATATACGTATAAAGATTTTTTCTAACTTCAGTATCAAGAACATTTTCTGGTGTGACATATTTAATCCCGCCAAAAAGTAAAAAAGAAACTATAACAGCAATTGCACCAACAATAACTGCAATTGATACACCAATCATATCAAGAGGAGGTTTGATACCATCATCAGCTGAAACAATCATACTAAAAAACAAAAAAACTATGTTTAAACTAAACAGACCTAACATTATTTTTTTAAATAGACGCATCTGTCATCCCATCCTTCGCATTAAATTTTTTTTTGGAGTGCAGTTAAGTAATATATATTAAACGCTTAAAAAGTTTACTTATGTGTAAAATAACCAGTTATTTTGCCACTGATATTTTCGATTCTTACAAAACCAAAACGCTCAAATTGTATTATTTCACCAGATTCTAGGTTCTTTACTTCTTTTTCAGCATAACCGTGGACCTTTTCAAGGCTGTTTTCATTAAATTTTTTATCTTTAAAAAGTAAATCTGGGACATATACCTCCATTTCAATGTAATCATCAGTGGTCCACTGTATCTTCAATGAATCAGCTATTAAATTTTCTCCAGAGTATTTACCAGATATTACATTATTTTTTTCTAATATTTCTACATTATATAGATCTTTAAGTCTAAAAATATCTGATTTCTTTAGTCTGTTCATATCCTCTCTTTGGACATAGAAAAGATTATGTGTTTTTACTTTTCTATTACCAATTTCTTTATTTGAAGGATGAAGGCTGATTTCTTTATTGACGTCTGGTGCATCTTTAACAGTTAGTTTTACTGGCTTTTTTACAAAGAAAAATCTCTTTGCAACTGGATCAATTATCTTTCTATTTTCTGATTCAACTAGACTAAAAGTTACTTTTGACTCAACTTTTGATATTCCTTGAGATAAAACAAAGTTTTTAATTGCTTTTGGGGTAATACCTCTTTTTTTAAGCCCTCTTAATGTTGGAAGACGGATATCATCAAAGCCAGATACTAGACCTTTTTCAATCAAGGGCTTAATTTTTCTTTTTGAAACAGGCATTCCCTTAATAGATAAACGTGCAAATTCCATTAGATGTGGTTTTCTCAAATTAAGTAAATCTAAAAGTCTAAAATAACATTCATCCCTAAGTTCATATTCTTTTGTTCTAAAAGGATGAGTAACTCCACTTAAACTATCTTCAACTGCACCTGCAAAATCATAAGTAGGCCAGACTCTGTACTTATCACCCTGAAGTGGATGAGTTTTTTCAATTATCCTAAACAGGGTTGGATCACGCATTGCAGTATTATCACAGGCCATATCCCCAGTTAACCTTAAAATTGCATCATCCAACTCTCCAGAGAGCATATCTTTCCATTTTGATATACTGTCTTTACATTCATTTTTCCTACAATCACACTCTGTACCATTATACCTGCATTCTTTAATGTGATCACCTTTGCAGGTACAAACATACGCATCACCATTCAAGATCAATTTTTCTGCAAGTTCATAGTGCTTTTCTAGATTATCAGATGTATGATATTCTTCATCCCAAGATACACCAAGCCACTTTAAATCCTTTTTTTGTTCATCATAAAAGTTAATCTTTGCATTTTCAGGGTTTGTATCATCAAAACGAAGTATGAATTTACCATCATATTTTTTTGCATATTCATAATCTACTATCACTGCTTTTGCATGACCTATATGTAAAAAACCATTTGGCTCAGGTGGAAAACGAGTTACAACCTTTCCTTTTTCAGCCTTTGGAAGATCAGGTAGAGTAAGTTCTCTTTCTTTTTTTTCTTTTATTAGAAGTTCTGGTGCGATTTTTTTAAGCTCTTTTACTTGTTTTTTAACTGATTGTTTATTTACTTCTTTAATAACATTATTTATAATAGGAATGATCTCTTTAGGGTTGAATCCTTCTTTTTTAAGTTCACCGATTACTTTACCTATTACTGCTTTAGGATTTGCTTTGCCATTATATTGTATAGCATTCTGAAGTGCATATTTTTTTGCTGTTTTTATTATTTTATCAGTCATTTCAATCAAATAAAAAAAGATTATTTTTTCCGTTTTATTGCATAATCAGCAATGTTCATAAGTAACTGTTTTGACTCAGTGTCAGGTAGCATTTCTATTGATTTTTTTGCATCATCAATATAAGTTAAGGCAGTTTTTTTTGCATATTCAACTGAACCAGTTTTTTTAAGTATATTATATATCCTTTCTATATCTTGATCAGTTGCATCTTTGTTTCCAAATATTTTTTCAAATTGTTGTTTGTCTTCAGCAGAAGCATTGTTTAGAGTGTGTACAACAATGAGTGTTTTTTTTCCATTTCTGATATCATTTCCAATATCTTTTCCAAGTGTTTCTTCGTCACTAGTTATATCAAGGTAATCATCCCATATTTGAAAACCAAGACCCAAATACAGGCCATATTGATTCAAAGCGTTTTCCTGTTCAGAATCTGCACCACCAAGAATTGCTCCTGCTTCAGCAGCATACTGGAAAAACACAGCTGTTTTTTTCCTAATCATCTCAAGATATTGATCTTCAGTTACATTGTTTCTTTTTTCAAAATCCATATCAAGTTGTTGGCCTTCACATATCTCCTTGATACAATCTATAAGTCCAAATTCTACATTTTTAAAGACCTTTAGATCACAATTTAGTTTGTGCATTGATTCAAATGCCTTTGTAAAAAGAAGGTCTCCTGCGATAATTGCTGTTGGTTCAGTATATTTTATATGTACAGATGGTTCTCCTCTCCTTAGTTTTGAATTATCCATTATGTCATCATGAACCAAAGTAAAATTATGAACCAATTCAAGTGCAATTGTTAGAGGAATTGTGTCTAACACATCTCCCTTTACTGATTCACATGATATCATAGACATACAAGGCCTCAATCGTTTACCGCCGGCTAGAGGTAGATGCCTTGCTGCATCATAGAGTTCTTCTGGTGAACCATTCTTTAAGAATTTTTCAAGTTGTTCATTAAAAAAATCTGCTCGTTTTTTAAGTTCATGTTTTACATCCATAATTTGTCACCAACTACAGTCCAATCAACATCTTTTAGATCACTTAGATTCTTTGATCCAGTGAGAAACATAGTAGCTCTCAACTCTTTTATAATTGCTTCAACTTCAAACATTGTTTCTTTTTTACCTTTTGTTGCAGGCCCTAAAATGGATCTAGCAATGCCTGATGCCTCAGCTCCAAGAACAATTGACTTAGCTGCATCAAGTCCATTTCTAATTCCACCTGTTGAAATTATTGGTATTTTATTTTCTGTTGCATCGATTGTTTCGATTATTGAAGTAGGCGTTGGTATCCCCCAGTTCCAAAAGGTTTCTCCGCCTCTTGCATGAAGATCATCTTTTTGTTTCTTAGAGCGGTAGCATTCAATTGCTGAAAAACTAGTGCCTGATAGCCCTCCTACATCTATTGCAGAAACCTTTGTATCAGTTAATTTTTTTGCTACATCATATGAGATTCCCGCACCTGATTCTTTTACCATAACAGGTGTGTCAAGGTTTTCAGAAAGATAAGAGATAATTTCTATTGCTCCTTTTCCATCAGAATCACCTTCTGATTGAACTACTTCCTGTAAATAATTTAAACATATTGTAAAAACATCAGCATTTATCATATCAATTATTTCTTCTGCATGCTCAAGTGTTTTTTTTGCACCCCATTCAACAATCTGTGAAATACCGATATTTGAAAAAATTAAAGGGACATCATATTCCTTTACAACTGAATATGTACTTACTAACTCCTTTTTTTCAAGAGCAGCTCTTTGTGAACCAACACCCATGCCTATCTGATATTTTTCTGCAGCTATTGCAAGATTCTTGTTTATTTTTTCTGCTTTTTTATGACCACCAGTCATACCAGCTATTATGATAGGAGCAGAAATTTTTTTTCCAAGTAACGTTGTTTTATAGTTTATTTCGTTTTTATTTAGTTCTGGTAGGGCATTATGAACTAATTTGATATAATCCCAGTAATTATATTTTGATTTTACATTTTCATCAAGTGCGATTTTTATATGGTCATCTTTTCTAGATTCAGTTTGGTTCATTTTATTTCACCATGAATAATAGTTTTTTTTGTTTCCTCTCCAACTAATGCCTTGTATAAGTAATCATCCTTATTACCGTTTACAAGTATTGTATCAATACCAATCCGGGAAATATTTTTAATCGTATCAATCTTTCCCTTCATTCCACCTGTTACATCTGCATGTTCATCAAGTTTTGCAGATAGATTTTCTAATTCAGAAAGAGTTGCTTCATCAATAAATTCTGCATCTTTGTTAATCTTTGGATTTTTATTATACAGACCGTCTTCATCTACTGAAAATATAATCTTCTCAGGTTTAAAATGCTTTGCAAGAGCAAGAATTAATAGGTCTCCAGAACAAATTGAAAACCTAAGTTTTTTATCAAGAACTACATCTCCAAAACTAACTGGCATTAATTCTTTATCTAAATTTTTTTTAAAAAATGAATAATCAATTGAATCAAGTTTATGGTTATTTAACTCTAAAATTTCATGCGGCGATATTGAAACTGCAGGGATTTTGTATTTTTTTAAAGAGTCTAAAACTAAATTGTTCAGTGTTTTAACCTTTTTTTGGGTTTCTGCAAAACCAATCATTTGGTCTTCAGAATGAAATCCCTCATTTAGTTTGTATTTTTTTGCAAGGATATGACCAAATGATCCTGCACCGTGAATAAGTATTATCTTTTTACCAAACTTTTTAATCTGACGAGAAAGATTATCCATTACATCTTGTTTGAAAGTGTATTCTTTTGATTTATCGGTTATAACACTTCCACCAAGTTTTACAATTATCATCAAACTGCGAAATTAATTACACTATAAAAAGGATTTTCATTAAAAAAAGCTTTTTTATTTCTTAGTAGTCATCATTGTTTTATCTTTATTTTCCTCATGAATAAGCCAAAGTGCTATAGGCATGCCATCTGAAGTTTCATGCATAATTGTCTTTGACAACTCTGTTAATTCTTCTTCAGAATGATTCTCACAACATTCTTCACACACAAAAAGCCTATCATCAAAAACAAGACCTGATGGGTTTTTGTGTAATGAAATTTTTTTACTACAAACAGAACAAGTTTTTTCTGGCATAATTTACCTCCACTACATATTGATATAAATATTCCATTTATAAATTAACCTGTAAAACCAATTAAATGAAATGTTTTATAAAACAAATTGATATATCTCAAAAGGGTGTAGGAGACATAATGGATTCGAGTGATAACACAAGTAATAAAGATATTAAAGAAAAAATTACTAATTTGGGTGGAAAACCAAAGATTGCTTATTTTTCAATGGAAATAGGAATTGATGAAAATATTCCTTCATACAGCGGAGGATTAGGTGTTCTTGCAGGAGATACAATCAAGTCTTGTGCTGATCTTAATGTGCCTATTGTTGGAGTTACTCTTCTATCTGAAAAAGGCTATTTTTACCAAAAAATTGACAGTGAAGGAAATCAGATTGAAGAACCAATGGATTTTCCGGTTTCAAAATTCTTAACTCTTCTACCAAAAACTGTCAATATAAATATAGAAGGAAGAGAGGTAAAAGTAAGATCATGGCTTTACAAATGGAAAGGAATAAGTGGTTTTATTGTACCTGTTTTTTTCCTTGATACAAATATTGAAGGGAATAACGATTGGGATAGGAATCTTACAAAATATCTATATGGTGGAGACAATAAGTATCGACTTGCCCAAGAAATAGTACTTGGAGTCGGCGGAATAAAAATCCTTCAAAAATTAGGCTATAATACTATCGATAAATTCCATATGAATGAAGGGCACGCTGCTTTTGGCACACTTGAACTATTCAATCAATCAAATGATGTTGAAAAGGTTAGAAAACAATGTGTTTTTACAACCCATACGCCTGTTGCTGCAGGTCATGATCAATTTGATTTAGATCTAGCTAAAGGGATGCTTGGAAATCTACTTCCTGATTTTATTTTAAATGATGTGACTTTTGAAAACAGATTGAATATGACTAGATTAGCTTTATTTTTTAGTCATTATGTAAATGGTGTAGCAAAAAAACACGGTGAAGTATCAAGGATAATGTTTCCAGGTTACTCTATCGACTCAATAACAAATGGAGTTCATTCAACAACATGGGTTTCAGATTCCTTTAAGGATTTATTTGATAAACATATTCCGGGTTGGAGATCAGATCCATATACTTTTAGATCTGTTTTTAGTATTGATAAACAAGAGATATGGGATGCCCATATCAAAGAAAAAAAAGAGTTAATTAATTTTGTAAACAACAGCTATAACGCTGGAATGAACCACAATGATTTTACTATTGGTTTTGCAAGAAGGCAAACTGCCTATAAAAGACCTGATCTTTTGATTTCTGATCAAAAGCGCTTAGAAGAAATATCAAATAAAGCAGGTCCAATTCAAATCATTTATGCTGGAAAGGCACATCCAAAGGATGGGTCTGGTAAAGAGTCAATTAAAAAGATATATCAAATAATGAAAAATATTGATGGAAAAGTAAATATTTGTTTTATTCAAAATTATGATATGTCCATTGGAAAAATGATGACCGCAGGTGTAGATATTTGGCTTAACACACCAAGACGCCCAAAAGAAGCATCAGGTACAAGTGGAATGAAAGCAGCACATAACGGTGTACCCCAGTTTGGAACGCTTGATGGTTGGTGGCTGGAAGGATGTATTGAAAATATTACTGGCTGGAGTGTTGGCCCTGAAAAAACAGAATCAGAAGAATCAGACGATGAAATAGATAAATATGATCTATATGATAAACTTGAAAACTGGATTATACCAAAATTTTATAATGATAGGGATAACTGGATTAGGACAATGAGAAGCTGTATTGCAATAAATGCCTCTTTTTTTAACACAAATAGAATGATACAGCAATATGTTTTAAACGCGTATTTTATTTAAAAAAAAATTCTTTTCATATTCAGGCCTTACATTTTCAATATCTTCAACCCATGCTCTTAGAATTTCTGCAACGCTCCATGCCTGGCTAATGCAACCCCTTGGCTCATAGACTGGATCGCCATCAAATATCTCATGAATGCTTCCATCCCATTTATCTCCAAATATATCAAGCATTGGTTTTATGTATTTTCTAAAGCAAAACTCTCTAAATACATGTCCATGTTTTTTTGAATTTAAAAAACCAGTAATAAATGCCCCCATAAGCCAAGGCCAAACTGTTCCATTATGGTATGCTTCATCCTTATTATAAGGCCCAATATATTTTCCTTTATATCTTGAATCGCTCTTAGATAAAGTTCTTAGTCCAAAAACAGTTTGAAGATTGTTTTTTATATCTTCGATAATATGTTCTTGCTTCTTTTTATCTATCATTGTAAAATCAAGTGATACAAGAAAAATCTTATTTGGTCTATTTGACAGATCCTTTGTATCAACTACGTCATACTGCTCGAGATATTGATCACAAAAACTTATCTTTACTTTTTCAGCTAATTCAGAATAAATATCCTTTTTTGAGATCTTTTTAGATAAAACACTCATTATCTTTAATGCGTTATACCACAAGGCTTGTATTTCCACTGCTTTTTTACTTCTCGGTGTTGGATAATAATTATCTATTTTTACATCCATCCAAGTTAGACCTGGATCATGAGAGATCAAATAATCCTCATCCATGAAAATGTTAAAGTCTGTTCCATTTTTATATCCTTTAATTATATCTTCAAGTGTGTTCCAAATCTCTTTTAAAAAACCAATATCATTTGTATATTTTAGATATTGAAATACTCTATCTATATACCATAGTGATGCATCAACAGTGTTATACACTGCTACTGAATCCCGTTCCATAAATGCGTTTGGAATAAGGCCATTTTTACAATTATTGGCAAAGCTTAACAATATCTTTTTTGCATCTGCATATCTATTTGTCACAAGTGTAAGACCCGGAAGGGCAATTAGTGTATCTCTACCCCAATCACCAAACCAGTGATAACCTGCGATAATTGATTTATATATGTTCTTTTTTACAATAAAATTGTCAGTTGATAAGACCAATTTCTCAAATTTTTCATCAAGTCTTGCACGCTTTAAAATGTATTTTTTCCGTTCAATTTCATCATTATAAGATTGTTCAGGATCAACCTTTTCGTTTTCAGTAGTAAGAACAATATAATAAGTTGTAGGTTTTGAAATTGTTTTATAAAAATCTCCGATTCTTATGTTGTTATCAATCCATGAGTCATTTCGTTCATGGTCTTTTTCATAATAAAGTGTCTCCCAAATATATCCAAGTTGGAAATCATAATCCGACAATTCAATTGAAATTACTTTATCAGTATTATCTGGTTTTATCTTTACTCCATAATTTTTCATAACTGGTTCAAAACTATGGTATCTTTGGGAATTTACATCATATATATGACGTGAATTCAATACTGGCTGATGAGCCATCTTTATTTCTTTTTTTGTATCAATTTCATATTTTAGAATTGTAGTATTTTTTTCATGCACCATTAAAACAGACTTTTTAATCTTCACTCCATCTATATCATAAATAAAATTTGGAATTAGATCAAATTTAAACTCTGGATCATACTCTCTAAGCCTATATATCTTGTCTTTGATCAAAAGCTTGTCATATAAGTTAGAAACAAAAACCCATCTTTCTGTAGGTGGATTCAAGCTTGATACTAAAAGACCATGGTATTTTCTAGTATTTGTGTTTTGATGTGTAAGAGAACTATATCCCCCTAGACCATTTGTAACAAGCCATTCTCTCATAGATATTCACTGTAAATGTCAAGAGTCCTTTGTGCAACTGAATCCCATGAGAAGTATTTAAGAACTCTTTTTCTTGCCTTTTCGCCCATTATCTTTGCCTTTTCTTTATCTCTTAAAACTTCTTTTATACCCCAAGCAATGTCTTTTGGTTTATGTGGATTTATGTGATATCCACAGTGATCCTCGCCTTCGGGTATAATTTGCTCACGAAAGCCGTTTGTGCCTGTTGCACCTACTACAGTTGGTTTTGCAAGGCTCATTGATTCAGTACATACTATTCCAAATGGTTCATATATTGATGGAAGTACCACACAATCTGATGCAGCATAGTGTCTGATTCTATCGGGTTCTGGTATAAACTCTGTTCTAAAGATTATGTTGTTTTCAATACCATATTCCTTTGCCTTGTTTTTTAGATCCCATTCCATATCTCCAATACCAAGGATCACTAGTTTAGTGTTTGGAAACTCTGAAATTACATCTGGCATTGCATCTACTAGTTTATCAACGCCTTTTACAGTTACAAGCCTTCCAACAAAAAATATCATGTTCTCATTATCTTCAATTCCATAGTTTCTTCTTAGATCTAGTTTTTCTTCATCTGAAATCTTTTTTGGATCATACTTGTTTGGATCTACTCCATTCCAACAAACCCTGATTTTTTCAAGTGGAAAACCTAGTTTTTCAAGTTCATCTTTCATTGCATATGATACAGTTATCACACAGTCTGCAACTTGGCCTCCTTCGAATTCTATGTCTTTAATGGCATGTGATCCTCTTCCAACTGATCTTCCAACTTCAGTTGAATGAACATGAAACATTAAAGGCAAATTGGTCTCACGTTTTACAACCATACCGCCAAGGATTCCAAGCCAGTCGTGTGCATCGATTAGGTCAAACTTTTTCTTATCTTTTCTAATAAGTTGGTTTACAAGTTGTGAAGCTGACATCGTATTATAGTTTATAACATCTGCAAAAAAGCCGAAATGATCTCCCCAGCTTTTTAGTTCATATGATGCAAATGTCCTATAGGTCTCTGTTAAATTTAGTGTTTTAGGCCTAAATACATCAATCCCTTCATATTTTTGATAAGTTTCAAGTTCATTTCTTTCATTAAGTGAAAATACTGTTATTTCATTTCCTAGTTCTTTTTGTTTTAAAGTAATCTCTGTTGCAAAGGTTCCTAGACCGCCATATATTATAGGCGGATATTCCCAACTGAAATGAACTATTTTCAAAACCTAGCCTCTCTCCTCAAAAAATAAAACAAGCATCTATTTATAAAACATATGTTAAATATTAGATTATTCAACTTGATTTTTCAAATCTTGTAATATGTTCATATAATTAATAAAGCCATCATAAGGACCATCATAAGGGCTGAAATATGCATGCACATCGCCATCCGCTAGGCCTTTAGTCGAACAATAATACAGATGATCACTAGTTTGAAGTTTTCTCCATGAATGTAGTAGTTCCGGATCACCAGTCTTTTTTATCTTTTCACCAAGGTTTTTTAGTTCGTTAAAACAAGCTAACTGCATATCATTTCCAAGCCAGGTTGATACATCTCTATCTTCATCTGCCCAGGATATTGCCCATGGTGCATCAATTTCCCCTACTGGATTATATCTTTCAACAGCCGTACTAGCTGTTACAAAATCCAAATGATCATGCTTAAGAGTTTCTGCAGGTAAATGTTCTAGAAAATCAAAGATACCAGTTTCAGTCCACTGATGCTCTCCAAAGGTCTCATAATCCATAAATAGATTAACAAGATCACCTTGATTTGATGCTATCCAGTCTGCATATTTTCCAGCTGTAAGAGGCCATCCTTTCCATAGTCTTGAAGAAAACCTAAATCCAACATCATCAGAAAGATTATAGTTTCTTAAAAGAACCTTTATGTTTGAATTTACTGGCCTATAAAGGTAATTAGGTGATCTCCAACCAAGTATCTTTTCAGTACCTTCAGTTATAATACCCTTATATCCCATCTCTGAGATCTTCTTTGCAATCCTATTATCATATATTGCTTCAGTGTTTCTAAAAACTCGTGGCTTGTAATTAAACTCCCTTCTTATCATATCGTTGTGCAATTTAACTTGACCTTCAAACTCATCAAGTTCATCATAAAGTGATGATAACGAATGATAATATGTTTCCTCAAGCAAATCTACTGAACCTGTTTTAAATAGCTCTTTAAAAGAGTCTAATACTTCAGGCATGAATTCCTTACAGTATTCAACAAATGTTCCTGTAAGACTATATGATACTCTAAACTTTCCATCATACCTATTTATCAAATCAAGTATCAAATTATTAGTTGGAAGGTAACATTTCTTTGCTACCTTTGTAAAGATCTCTTCGTTTAATTTTTTATTAAAATATTCTGAATGACGGTTGTCATTACCTAGGTGAAAAACTGAAAAATTGTTTAGTCTCATTGGCTGATGTACTTCAAAATATATGCATATTGATGTCATTACTATGCTACGCCCCTATAAACTTCTAGTGTTTTATCTGCAACATTATCCCAGGTGAAAAGATCGATTTCACGTTTTCCTTCTGTTGAAAGTGTCTTATGAAGTGGATCATATCTAAGAAGACTTACAATCTTGTTTGTCATCTCATCTATATCCCAGAAATCTACTTTCAAACAATTTTTAAATGCCTCTGAAAAACCAGCGGTCTTTGAGGCAATTGTTGGGGTTCCTGCTGATATTGCTTCTAGTGCAGTTATTCCAAATGGTTCACTTACGGAGGGCATTACATAGACACTACTTATACCATAGAGATGCTTTACTTCTTCATCAGAAATTCTTCCTGTAAAAATCACTCTATCAGATATTCCCATGTCTATTGCCTGGTTGATAAGCTTTGGAAGCATATCGCCATCTCCTGCGACAACAAACTTTGTATCAGGTTCAAAATCTGAAACTTTTTTAGCTGCTTTTAAAAAGAACTCTGCACCTTTTTGAATTGTTAGCCTTCCAAGAAATAGTACAATTTCTTTTTTATGACCTTCTTCAATTGGATATACAGCATTATGTACAACACATATTTTATCTGGATTTATACCATATTTTTCAGTGATTACTCTTTTTGTAAAATTACTTACTGCAATGATTTTATCTGCCTTTTGCATTCCCTCTTTTTCTATATCTATAAACCATTGGTTTGGATAAAGCCAACCTGATCTATCATATTCAGTTGAATGTATTGTTAAAACAAGCTGTGTACCTGTCTTTTCTTTTAGTTCTATTCCCGCTTTCATCGTAAGCCAGTCATGACAGTGAATCGAATCATAGTTTCCTTCTTTTTTTATTGTTTCTTCTACTTTGTTTACAACAAGTTGGTTGTAGTAGTATACTGCATCATAAAAATTTCCTTTTATTTCTTTTGAGTCAGGTCTATCATAAGGAAAGACCTCGGTTTCACCTACTTCCCTTATCCTTAGATTCTTCTTATCAGAATTTGCCTTTTCATTTGTTTTCGGCATATAAAAATCTACGTTAACATTTTTATCAGAAAGACTGCGGGTAAGACCATAGCAATGAGTAGCAAGACCGCCTGCTTTAAAAGGCGGGTATTCCCACCCTATCATTGCTATTTTCATTTTCCTCTCCTTTTTATCATACTGAATAAGTTTCCAAACTAACTAACATTTTTGAATATTGTTCAATTATCTGGCCCAAGGCCAAATCTATTACTTTCTTCTATATATATTATTCTAAGTTAAATCTATTGTTTTTATTAATATTTAATTTATCTTCCCTAGCAAGCCAACCCATAGCTGCATGTATCTCTTCATCTGAAAGATCTGAAAGTCTTTTAATTGACTCATAATCAACCTCTCCCCATATATCAAGAATCTTCCAAATTCTACCAGCGTGAACACCAATTTCAGATTCTAGATTTGTTGAATCTAAAACTAGAGAACCATCTTCTTTTTTACATATCTTATCTTCACGGGCAAGCCATCCAATACCTGCATGAATATCTTTGTTGCTGAGACTGGTTTCTTTTGTAATATCATCCTCTTTTAAACTGCCTTTTTCATTTAAAAGATGCCAAACTCTCCCAGCATTTTTTCCAAATTTAGTTGTTATATCCCTCACGCATATCCACCGGCGAAATATTATTATATAATTCGGAATAAAATATAGTATTATAAGTTTATCTAAAAATAAAGAATTTAACAGATGTAAAATTAATAGATATTTCTGAAAAATATTCAATTTTAATAAGAGCGGGCTTGTCGGGATTCGAACCCGAGGCCAATCGGTTAAGAGCCGATTGCTCTAC
>CAYYOO010000009.1:15270-36197 GCA_964473335.1 uncultured Thermoplasmatales archaeon | reverse complement strand
CATGTTTATTTTTTATTTCAGCTCCTTTCAATGCAATTTCTTTATTTATATCAATTATCGATGAAATTGTAGATATGTAATCAATTCTATCTTCATATTTATGCCCCTCTCTAAGATATTTGTTTTTTATTTCCATCAAACAAATTGAAGGAGTAAAAATATTTGCATTTCTATCAAGATATCTTTTTACTTTTTCTCCTTTTTTTGTCCCTGCAAAATACTCGATCCACGCACTAGAATCAAATGTCACGGTCATATTCATCTCTAAGATCACCGGTTCCTTTCTTTTTTAACCAAGAGTCTGCACCAAACATATCCTTTTTTTTCTCTTTGAAGAAGTATTTGGATAAAATCTCGTTTATTGTATTTGAGATATTTCTTTTACCATTTGTTTTGACAATTTTTTTATAAATGGCATCATTAATTTCAATTGTAGTTCTCACATTTAACACTATTAAAGCATATATGCTTATGCTATATTTATAATTTTTGTGTAAATTTAGCATACTTGTCAAAAAAACATTGTTTTTTCATCTTTATAGTATTGAGTCCAAGGTCATTGAAAGTATTAATATCTCTAGAGATATTATTTATCTATTATTTAAAAATAAATTTTTTGTCAATCTCATCTCTAAGAATATTACTAACATTAGTCGTAGATTATTTCTTTTCTAAGTTTTCCTTCCATCTTAAAAATTTAATTCTTGATATAATGTGTTTCGCCTTTCATCTTAAAGAATTGCTCACGTGTCATATTTGCAGATTTTATTGAAGAATTAATAATTACATTTTGTTGTATGGACCAATCCTTATCACTATGGGTGCGGACATATTCAGCCCATTTACGAACAAAAGAATTTCTTTCTTTTGTATTTTTTTCAATAAAACTCATTTAATTTCTCCTTGTATTTTTGAATTAATTTATTATCCAAATATCCTTTTGCAACTTCTCTTATATGAGCTGCATCTTCTAAATCTTTTGGTGATTTAAGAACAACTTCTTTAAAAGCGATCTGGAGTTCAAGAATTGATATTACAATTTTTTGATTTTTTATTTTGACGTTAATTGTATTTTCTAAAGAAATCTTATCAAATTCTTTTTTTTCCCATTTGATTTCAACATTAGGAATAATTGTATCATTCTTTGCAAATCTAACTGCCAAATTATCTTGAAAATAAGAATAAATTGTTTTTTCTTCTTCAGCGTTTAAGCAATAGAAGTCATTTTTTTTTAATTCATTATATAAATTTTTAAAATCTGGAAAATCAATTCTTGGAATAAGTATATCAACATCTTCACTTGCTCGAGCCCTGCCAAGTAAAATTGCCACATATCCACTTATAATAACATAGTTAGTATGTTTTTTTAGAATATTTATAAAATCAATAGTAAATTTATCTAAGTCTGATAATTCACGATCGATTTCTATGTTTTTTTTATCAATAAAATTCATAATAGGCAAAATTCAAAATCATTTTTACTCTTTTATTTCTTTGCTTTGTTTTCTTTGTTCTTCTTTACTTTGTTTATTTCTTTTCTAAGTTTTTCTTTCATATTAATCATTAAGAATTTTCTTTGCTTTGTCTAAAAACTCTTTTGCAAATTTATATACAAAGTCTGCTTCTTCTAAATCTATTAATATTCCACCATATTGAATATTGTGCCTTGATATCCTTATTTTATCAAATGTGTTTAACAAATCAAGCAACTTATCATCCTCTTTGTAAAGTTCTTTTAAAGCAATAATAACGCATATGTGACTTCTTTCAGTATATTCCTTTTTAAAAAGTAAAGCTCTTGATGAATGAAAGATTGAGTTATAAGATGCAATTTCAGACATTTCAAGTTCTTTTATTTCAATATTCTTTTTAGAAGAATCAAGAAATCTTTTTGCTATTTCTAAAGACTTTTTAACCCTTTGAGGAGCTGATTTATCTTTTCTAATCATTCCTTTTGATATACAATCTTTTAAGTTCATAGCTCCACTCCTTTTATTAGAATATGATTTTTAATTACGCTTTTTACAAATGCATCATCATTTCTTTTCATTTTCTCCCATTTTATCATTGGAATAACATTAAGCTGGATTTCTTTTCCAACTTTTTCCATAATTTTTACTACAAGATCTCTGTTTATCTGTTTTTCATCTCCTATAACCAACAAATCAATATCGCTTTTTTCATCATAAGTTCCTGATGAATGACTTCCATAAATTGCAATTGAGGTAAATTCTTCTGATATTTTTTCAATATTGAATTCGCCAAGTATGTTAAGAAAGACTGCTTTTTTTAATTCTCTTACTCTGAAGTTTTCATTGTTTGTTGAAAATAGGTGTAAATTTCCTTTTACTTCTCTATTGATTATCCCATCTTTTACAAAAATGTCACAATATATTTTAGCACTCCTTGGGCTGATTTCTAATATTTTAGCAAGTTCTTTTAAATATGTTTTTTTAGTAGGATTCAAAATAAAATATTCAAGTATCTTATAACCAACAAACTTCCTAAACTCTTTAAGCATAATACAATATACTATCGTTTACTATATTAAACTATCGTTTAATTAAAAACCAAAAAGCCTTTCTTTTCCCTCTTGCTGTAGTATAACTTTTTGAATTCTTATCTAATCAAATAACTTTATTTGTTTAATATTTTGAAAATGCTTTTTATTAAATGTAAATATCTTTGCATTTCTATTTATGGCAATTGCTGCAATCATTGCATCAAATCTTGGAACAATTTTTCCCTTTTTTTCTAGGTCATTTTCAATTCTTGCAGATAGTTCTGCATCCTTTTTATTAAATTCAATTGTGTTTATATCTTGTATTCCTTTGATCTTTTTGTTTGATTTATAATGTCCATATAAGATTTCGTGGAGGTTTAATGAAGTAATTGCAATATCTTCACCTGCTTTTTCCAGCTTTTCAATTGCAATTTGCCCTTTTTTTGAATTTTTGTCAAATATTTCAATTAAAACATCAGAATCAACAATTATCATCTAATTACCCGTATCTTTTTTCTTTTCTTTTGTCATATATGTCAGATAATAATTTCTCTTTTTCTTCATAAGTGTTACAACCTCTCATTTTTTTCAAAGCCTTTATATTTTTATTACTTAATCGTTCAAATAAATCACTGAAGCTTTCATCCTTTTTTTTCATAAGTAACAATTTTTTGTAAACATTTTCTTTAATTGTTAATGTTTTAAAACCCATAATTATGTTTATGTTTAAACATATACTTAATATTTTGGGTAAATATTTACAATGTGTCATTTTTAAAATAAGGAATTTAATTACATAAATATCTTGAATAGAGATAATTGAAAGTATTTATTATAGTCAATTTATATTTTTCCTTTATTTCTTTTCTAATCTTTTAGTTATTGGTGAGAGTTGTACAATATGACTTATATACTAAAAAAAACAAACATTTATCAATAACGAGAAAGGAAAAAATAGTTCATATTAATCACATTCCAAAAAACTTTTTTCCTTTTTTCTTTCTCAATAAGACCGTTTTAATTTTTTAAAGTTCCATTTTACTACATAATTAACTCTATTTGTTAGAATAATAACATTTTGAAAGTATTTCTAACAAAGATAACTCATTATGTATTTATGTTAACATAATACTAAAATAGAAGCATAAGCGTTTTTTTTCATAGGTTAAAATATTTCCTGAGATGGAATTTATTTAAATGGGGAAGTTTGAAATTTTTTCTCTTGGGGGTATTAGGTGGTAGATATGAAAGGAAAAATATTATCTTTAGCCATAATCGTACTTATGGTTTTAGGAAGTTTTGGGGCTGTTGGTATCAATCATTCGAAAGATGATGAAGATGTTTTTTCTGAAGAAATAAATGAACTAAAAAAAATAGCAAAAGAAGAAGACTGGACATTTGATATTGGAAAAACCTCTGTTTCAGAAAGAAATATTGAGGAGTTATGTGGTTTTAAAGCACCTGACAACTGGTGGAAAAATGTAGATTTTGATCTAATAACAACCACACAAAGTCTACCAAATACCTTTGATTGGCGTAGTGAGGGAGGATGTACACCAGTTAAGGACCAAGGTAATTGTGGTTCTTGTTGGGCTTTTGGAACAGTAGCACCCCTTGAGAGTGCCATAAAAATTGAAGAGGGAATAAATGTTGATCTATCTGAGCAGTGGCTTGTTTCATGTAACCGTGATGGATGGGGATGTGATGGCGGCTGGTGGGCACATGACTACCATCAATGGAAAAATGGGCAATCAGGCGATACAGGAGCGGTCTATGAAAGTGATTTTCCTTATAGTGCTTCTGATGAATCTTGTATTGATATAGATAATCATCCTTATCGGTTAAATGATTGGGCATTTATTGGTAGTGAGAATGGTATACCTCAAAGGAGTGCAATAAAACAGGCGATATATACTTATGGCCCAGTTTCTGCAGCAGTAAGAGCAACTTCTCTATGGGAATTTTATAATGGAGGGGTGTTCAACAAGGATGCCCCTGGTAATGTAAACCATGCTGTAACTCTTGTAGGCTGGGATGATACAAAAGGAAGAGATGGATGCTGGATCCTAAAAAACAGCTGGGGAACTGACTGGGGGGATGATGGATATATGTACATAGAATATGGGTGCAGTAGCATAGGTTACTCAGCATGTTATGTAAATGGTTATAGAGGACCGCCCACTGATGTGGAAGAAGAAGTAACATTTACTTTTAAAGAAATTACTAATGATCCTAACAGAGGGGATTTTGAAGCTATTGACCCAATTTTCAATAAACCTGAATGGTATTATAGATTAGGTGCAGAAATATCAAATGAAATGAAATATCAATATGATTATAACATAGATCCAGATGGATGGTGGATTTTTCAGTGGCTATCTTATTATACATGGGAGCCAAACAATGATCATCTTTTTATAACTGAATCCCCTACTATTCTTTTTACCTTGAAAGTCATGGAAGAAGACCTCTGGCCAAACCCTGATGATCTAGCAGATGTTAGTGCAAAACCCGGAGGTGGCGCAAAAGACGGTGCTGATCAAGAGAAAAGATGTGCTATTTATCATGGAACATATAATCTTGTAACAGGTGAAATCACAGGTGATGCTGTATCAAAACCAGATTCAAATGGTTACCGAACAACAATGGGTGATGGAAATGATAATGCTAAAGTGTGGTTCAAAATAGATGATACCTACAACGAAGATCTTTATGATCCAGAGTTGAGCGTATCACCTGGTAAATTGGATTTTGGTAAAAAACAGCAAGGTGTATACAGTGAGTATATTTCAATTACAAATGATGCAACAGTAGATCCAAATGATTGGGCTTATGATCTGAGTTGGACTGCATCTGATAACAAAGACTGGATATCAATAAGTAAATCTTCAGGTGATCTTCCAGCAGAATCAACAGATAATATGGAAGTTACTGTTGATGCAAATAAACTTACAAAAGGATCTACCTATACTGGAGAAATCACAATTGATTCAAACGGCGGATCAAAAACTATCGAGGTAAAAATTGGGGTCAAAGAAAAGACAAAATCAAAGGATGATACACAAATATTTCTTGGTTTTGACCTATTTAGACAATTATTCCTAAATAGTATCTTTTATAGATTTTTAGAAAAAATAATCTAATTTTTTTCTTTTCTTTTTAAATTTAGGATTTCGTCGAATTTTAATACCGTAATAATAAAAAAGGATTTGCAATTATGGTAATTTAAAAAAATTATTACAAAAAATATGAAAAACTTTAGAAAGTGTGATATAAGATGTCGGGCGAGGGCATAGGTTTTGGAAAGGCTATAGTTCTAAATGAGCATTTTGTAGTATATGGTGTTCCTTCAATAGTTTCAGCTATTGGAAAATATACTACTGCTAAAATCAAAGCAATTGATGAATCTGGTTGGAAACTTGAAGATAATAGAGATGCAACACCTAACTACAAAGAAGAAAAAATAGATCAGCAAAAGGAATCCATAAATAATATTATTGAAAAGATGGGAATTAATCTGTCAAGTAAAGGTGTAAAAATAAATCTTAGTGGAAATCTTTATTGTGCTAGTGGGATAGGTGCTAGTGCTGCAAGTTGTGTTGCAATAGCTAGAGCCTTATCTGATCACTATCAGATGGATTTATCAGATGAAGAGATAAATGATATAGCATATGAAGGAGAAAAAGGCTATCATGGAACTCCATCTGGTGTAGATAACACAGCCTCAACCTTCGGAGGACTTATCTGGTTTCAGAAAGAAGATTCTAATGTTATTGAGAAAATCGATATCCAAAACCCTTTGGAGATTGTTATAGGTAATACTGGAAAGGTTGCAAATACAACTAAAGCAGTAGCAGGTGTAAGACAGAGAAGAGAAAACAACAAAGAAAAGTATCAAAAGATATTTGATCGGGCTGAGAACATTGCGTATCTAGCAAGAGATGCAATGCAGGATGAAGATGTTAAGGAACTTGGAAAACTTATGAATGAGGATCATAAACTACTTCAGCAAATAGAGGTATCAAGTAAAGAACTTGATTTTCTTGTAAAACTATCAAGAAACTATGGTGCTCTTGGTGCAAAACTTACTGGTGGAGGCTTAGGCGGAAACATGATAGCATTAACACCAGGTAGAGACCTTCAGGATAAAGTTGCAACTGCTATTGAAAAAGAAGGATTTCAAACCATAAAAACTGTAATTGGCGCATCTAGAAAAGGTTATTGATAGATATGGATCTTAGAAGTTTTTTAAAAAAACTAGAAAATGAAGGTTTATTAAATAGAATAAAAAAAGAAGTATCAACTGAATATGAAATAGCTAATGTTATTTATTCTCTTGATGAAAAACCAGTGATTTTTGATAATGTAAAAGAATACGATATGCCTGTTTTTGCAGGAATCACTTCAGATAGAGATATCATAGCAAAGGGCCTAAATACAACTAAAGAAAAACTTCTCTTCAAACTTGTTGATGCCCTTAGAAATCCAAAGACCCCGGAGATTGTTTCAAAGGCTCCATGCCAGGAAGTAATAGAAAAAAAACCTGATCTAGATAAACTTCCAATATTATATCACCTGAAAGGTGATGGTGGTAGATACGGTAGTGCTACAGTTGCTACAATAAAAGACCCAGATACAGGTAGAAATGTATCATACCATAGGATAATGAAAAGATCCAAAAACAAATTTACAGCACGTCTTATTAAAAAAAGACAAACCCGAACAACTTACGATAAGATAGATGGAGATCTTGAGATGGCAATATGCATAGGAAATAGTGTTGCTGTGATGGTTGCAGCATCGTTAGGTCCAGAGCCAGGGGTTGATGAATTTTCAATTGCTAATGCACTTGATAAGACACCTATGGTGAAATGTGCAACTAAAGACCTTGAGGTCCCAGCTGATTCTGAAATTGTCATAGAAGGAAGAATCACTCGAAATCTTGACGATGAAGGGCCCTTTGTTGATCTAACTGAGACCCGGGATTTTGTAAGACAAGAACCAGTCTTTGTAGTAGACTGCATAACTCATAGAAAAGATGCCATGTATCAGGCATTGATACCAGGTAGACTTGAACATAAAACCCTTATGGGTATGCCAAAGGAACCAACAATTTATGATGAAGTAAGTAAGGTTGTAGATTGTAAAAATGTACTAGTAACTATGGGTGGAGGATCATGGTTGCATGGTATCGTTCAAATCAACAAAAAAGAACCATCTGATGCAAAAAAAGCAATAGATGCAGCATTCAAAGGACACAAAAGCATGAAACATGTAGTGATAATTGATGAGGATGTAGATATCTATAGTCCTAATGCCGTAGAATGGGCTGTTGCAACTAGATTTCAAGGACATAGAGATTTATACATAAAAAAAGATCAACCGGGTAGTAGCCTTGATCCATCTGGTATACATGAATCTGGTAAAAAAACACGTACAACAAAGGTTGGTTTAGATGCAACAATACCTTCCAATATTGATAAAGAAAAATATGAAACGGTAACTTATAAAAAAGTTGATCTAGATGATTACCTCAGGTAAGGGAAAGCTAAAAGTCTTTTTAGAAAAAAAAGAACTAGATGGTGATTTAGTTTATATTCTAGGTGGTGGTGAAAAATCACATATCGGAGGTATTGTGGTTTGTGAGCCAGGGAAAAAACCAAAGGTTACAAAACTTGGGACTCATAAAGATTATATTGTTTTAACGCCGATTGCCGAAAAGGCATGTGAAAAATATAATAAAACATCGGTTGCTATTGGTGGAATACATATTGATAATGCAAAAAAAGAAGAGATAGATCAAATAATAAAAAATTGTCAGGAGCTTTTAGAATGCATTTAACAAAAAATGAAGAAAAGATACTTAATGGTGAAAAAGGTGAGGTTTCTGAAAGGCTTTTCAGACTTCTAGTTAGACTTGGGGAGATATATGGTGCAGATAAAATGATTCCTATAGGATCTGTTCAAGTCGCAGGCGTTTCCTATAAATCAATAGGGGATCCTGGAACAGAGTTTCTTGAGGATATTGCAAATAAAAACGCTAGAGTTCAAGTATTAACCTATTTGAATCCAGCTGGAATGGACCTAGAGAACTGGAAAGAATATGGATTTCCAAAGGATTTTGCAAAAAATCAACTAAGAATCATGGATGCATTTAAAAAAATGGGAATAGTAGTAACTTCAACTTGCACGCCTTATCTAGCCGGAAATTTACCACGTTTCAGAGAACATATCGCATGGTCAGAAAGTAGTGCTGTTTCTTTTTCAAATAGTGTTATTGGTGCTAGAACAAACCGTGAGGGTGGACCATCTGCTCTAGCTGCTGCAATATGTGGGGTTACACCTAACTATGGTCTTCATTTATGGGAGAATCGTCAGCCAAATTATGAAATAAAAGTAAATGCAGATTTAGAATTCAACTCTGATTTTGGAGCACTTGGATATATTGTAGGAAAGATAGTAAAAAATAAAATACCCTATTTTACTGGTATAAAAACTGCTGATACTGATCAACTAAAAAGTCTGGGTGCTGCAATGGCTGCAAGTGGTGCAGTTGCAATATATCATGTAAAGGATTTAACACCTGAAGCAGATAATGTTGATAAAGATAATTTAGAAAAAATAACTATAGATCAAAAAGATATTGATAAGGCATATGAAGACTTAAGTACTGGACAAGAACCTGACATTGTAATACTCGGTTGTCCTCATGCATCACTTAAAGAAATCTCAAGACTTGCAGGAAAAGTTGAAGGAAAGAAATTAAAAAAACCTGTATGGATCTGTACTTCTCGTATGGTTAAAGAAGCTGCTCAAAGAATGGGATATAATGAGATAATTACAAAGGCAGGTGGTTCAATTGTTGCTGATACATGTATGGTTGTATCACCAATTGAACAGATGGGATATAAAACAACAGGTGTAAACAGCGGAAAGGCAGCTAAATACTTACCTGGTTTTTGTAATCAAAAGGTGTGTTTTAATAATATTGATAGTCTTGTGGAGGGGCAGTTATGAAAGGTAGAACCATTAGTCCAGGTAAAGCTGAAGGTAAAGCAATTGTATCAAAGGATCCAATTGGTTTTTATGGAAATGTTGACCCAAAAACCGGTATTGTGATTGAAAAAGGAAATCCCTTGGAAGGAAAAAAGATAACTGGTAAAATCCTTGTTTTTCCATGTGGGAAGGGATCAACTGTTGGATCTTATGTTATATATGGTCTTGCAAAAAATGCTGTTGCACCTGCAGGAATAATAAATAAAGAAACTGAAACAATTGTTGCAACTGGCGCGATCCTAGCAGGTATACCTTGTGTGGATTCAGTTGATATAGATAAAATAAAAGATGGCGATAATATAAAAATTGATGCTGATACTGGTGAAGTTTTAATAAACTAGTGTCTCATGTTCCAGGTTGTTCCAATTCCTTCTAATTTAACTTGATAACTTCCATCGTTATCTTTCCAGGTCATAATTCCATTTATCTCTGATCGACCGATTTTCATACCAACTCTTGCAAAACGCTTCCATTCATTTTCAAAGGCATTTTCTAGATCTATGTTTAATTTTAACTTTGTGTTTGTTCCTTTTAATCCTAATTGAGCAGGATTTGGTTCTGCTTCAATTGAAATCTTATTTGGCATGTTTTTTAGTAAAAATAGTTTATCTGAGTCTGTAATTTCTACTTTTATGTTTTCAAGTATTGTTATTTTATTGCCTTTGTCTTTAGTTACAACAATATTTGCAAAAGGATTTATTTTGTATGTTTTTTCTGGTTTTAATTGAGAACTGAAGTAGTAATTACTATAGTAAATATTCCATCCGTTGTCAAATTTCATATGACACCAGTCCCACCCTCTAATTAATCCTGATGTAAGTAAACCAGATATCCAAGTGTGTTCATGATGCCCTATTCCTCTTACTTCTATATCCTTATAGCCAATGTTTACTGTGCCTGTAACTTCACATCCCATGAATATATAACTTGCAACACTAGATTTTGAGTTGTCAATTAATCTTGAGGAGTATGTCCAATAGGCGGGGGAATTTGCTTTAAAATTCAGATCCATTGAAACAGCTATTCCCTCTTCTTCATTTTTTTCAATATGAACATACCAGTTAGGGTTAGATCCAGATACATATGAATCTCCATAGGTAATTTTTAGCATTTTATCTGAGGATGACACTTGAAGTATTGGGTCTTCTAAGAATGCATAATCTCCAAGTAAAGGTCTTTTTTTCTCAACAATTCCACCGTATTTTTTGCCTTCTGGATTTTGAAGGATAACAAAAAGTAAATCAGGTTTTGTAACAAATAAATCATCTCTTGACATATGATTAAAACTTATTGTCGCAGTCCAACCAGCGAGAGGTGAGTTGCCATCAAATATTACTGTATAGTACCACCATTCTCTGTTTACTAATAATTTGTTTTTGTAGTGTGGTCCTTCATCTCTTGGAGATACCGTTCTAAATTCAGCTGGTATTAATGACTCAGGCGGTGTTATCTCACGTTTAAACGTCCATGGCCCATAGTCAGTATCTGTTGGAAAATGAGATATTTTTATGGTTCCATAGCAATTTGTTATTATGTCTCCGTCTATTACTCTCTCTCCAAGTTTTGATTGATCACAATTTCCTGTTATATCTATTTCTGACCATTTAACTTCTTGAGAGACATATGTAACGATAAGCCTTCTGTTGTCTTCGTCTTGTCGGAATCTAATTACTGGTGGTTCTTGTTCTGGGTTGGGAAAGATCTCTGCTCTAAATAAAACTATACCTGAGATTAGTATTAAAATTGCTATTATCACTGCATCAATTTTCTTTAGTTTTGGATTCATGTCTCACCAGCTTTGTTATTTTTTTTATTTCTGTAGTTAAATATTTATAGCTATTTATTATTAAATGTTTCTTTACAACTCTTATCTAAAAGACAAAATAACAAAAAATGACTTTTTTTTTAAATATGCTCTTTTAATGTATCTATCATATGATTTGCACACCTATATACATATACACATGCAAAAAAGGCACTTAAATGAATGATTTATTTCTTCTATTAGAAATAATGGAAAGGGATTGAGCCCAGTTTTTGAGATTAAGATACCCATCCAATTACCCCCTCTAAATCACCTCTTTTCCCTTTCCATAATCTATTAATCTAAAGAATTTTGCTTTTGTTTTGCGATGAATTATTTTTTCAATTAGGACAGATTTACACAAAAAGTTTAAATATAATCATTCACAGAGTATAACATAGAAAAAGGTGGTAAAAAAATGAGAATAGTAAGTGATGTAAAAAATCGTAACGAGCTAAGAGAAATAAAGTCAATCATGGAAATATTTATTGTAAATAAAAGGATAAAACAACTAGCAGAAAAAGTATACAACTAATGATGTATCTAAAATGAAAAAAGATGAAAACAAAGATAAGTATTTCAATTTAATAATACCAAAGAAAAAATACCACCTTTTATTTTTTTACATTTTTACTTAAGCGAATTTTAATAATGTATGTTTGTATTACAAGTAAAAAGTTGGGGGTAATTAATGGTAGAAAATACAGATATAGAAAATATTTTTATAAAAGAACTAAACTGGATAAAAGATAAAGACCTAAAAAAACAAGTAATTCAAATGTGGAAAACAGCAGCAGACAAAGGAAAATGGAAAGACATTAATGAAGTTCCTTTTACTCTTCTAATTGAAAACTCAGGAAAACTAACAGATCATACAAAAAGGATAACAAAACTTGCAAAGGCAGTGTATGATAAAAGAGAAGAGAACCTTAACCTTGATTATTTGATAGCAGGAGCTTTATTACATGATGTAGGAAAGCTTCTTGAGTATAAAGTTATAAATGGGGAAGTAATAAAAGGAGAATACGGTAAAAAATTCAGACATCCAGTAAGTGGTGCACTTCTTGCAAGAGAATTAGGGCTACCAGATGAAGTTGTTCTTATTATATATGCCCATAGCCATGAAGGTGATAAATTAGAAAGAACTCCAGAGAGTGTAATAGTTCATCACTGTGATTTTATAGATTTTCATATCAAAAAATCAATGGTGAAATAAGGATGAAGGTAAAAAATTCAGCAGGGAGAATAATTGAAACAGAAATTGATAACAGAAAATTTGAACCTTATAAATGTGGAAAAAAACACCTTGGAAAATCAAAAATAGTAAAAAATTTAGAAGAAGCACTAAAAAAATCTGGGCTTAAAAACGGTATGACCGTTTCTTTTCATCATCAACTGAGAAATGGAGATTTTGTATTAAATCAAACCCTACAAACAATAGATAATATGGGAGTCAAAGACATTCGTCTTGCTCAAACTGCAATGTTTGGTGTTCACGAACCTTTGATTGACTACATAAAAAAAGGTGTTGTAAGCAGAATTGAGGGTAGCGTGAATGGGGTTGTTGGCGATTATATATCAAAAAACAATCCATTAAAGGCACCAGTGATACTTCGTTCACATGGAGGGAGATGGTCTGCAGTTAAAAGAGGAGAGCTACATCCAAATATTGCAGTAATTGCTGCCTCTTCAGCTGATATCAGAGGAAATGCAACTGGAGTTCTTGGGAAAAGTGCTTTTGGAAATATTGCTTATAGTCAGGTTGATGCCTGGCATGCAGATAAAGTAATAATTGTTACTGATAATCTTTTGGATTATCCATGTCCGTTTAGGGAGATATACGAAGGTCTTGTTGATTATGTTGTTGAAGTTGACAGAATTGGAGATCCTGAAAAAATTGTAAGCGGTTCACTTAAAATTACTACTAATCCAATGAAATTACAAATAGGTAAGAAATGTGTTGAATTGATGGATGCAGCAGGTATAATAAAAGAGGACATGATCTTTCAGGCAGGTGCTGGAGGAATATCTCTAGCTGCATTAAAATATTTAGGAGAACGATTGAAAGAAAAAAAGATTCAAGCAGCATGCTCTACAGGTGGATGTACAGAATTTATTGTAAATATGTATAATGAAGATGTTTTAAAACAAGTAAATACCTGTCAGTGTTTTGATACAATTGCAGTCGATTTTGTAAAAAATCATCTTGAATCACAGTCAACAATCGGTGAATACTCTGATCCCACAATGAAAGGAAGAAACACAGACAGACTTGATACAGTAATCCTTGGAGCAACCGAAGTTGATACTGATTTCAATGTAAATGTAAATACTCATAGTGATGGACGAATGCTACATGGAATTGGCGGTCATCAAGATGTTTCAGCCGCTGCAGGTCTTACAATTATTACAGTACCTGTTTTTAGAAAGAAAAATCCGATTGTTCTTGAAAAAGTAACAACTGTTTCTACTCCTGGAGATATTGTTGATGCAATAGTAACTAACGAAGGGATTGCAATAAATCCCAAAAGAGAAGATCTGATTGAACAATTAAAAGGAAAGATCGATTTAGTATCAATTGGGGATCTAAAGGAAATTGCATATGATG
Organism: uncultured Thermoplasmatales archaeon; assembly: GCA_964473335.1. Taxonomy (GTDB): domain Archaea; phylum Thermoplasmatota; class E2; order DHVEG-1; family DHVEG-1; genus CAYZTD01. The sequence goes on along the minus strand of CAYYOO010000009.1, from coordinate 22,226 downwards.
AAACAGGAGGCCCTCAAACTCCAAATGTTTCTAGTGAAATAATTGGTATGACTAAATATTTTGATGGAACAGTACTTGATAATATATATCAGGTTCTTGATTAAGGTGATATTATGAAATGGAAAACAAAAATTACAAAAGTAGAATCAAACCATCTTATTACAAAAGGCTACAGGCAAGAGGATCTTATAGGAAATATTCCTTTTTCACATGTTGTTTACTTGCTTTTAAAGGATGAACTTCCTTCAGAAGAACATGGGAAGATGATGGATGCAATACTTACTTCTTGTATAGATCATGGTGTTACACCACCAAGTGCAATGGCCTCAAGAATTGTTGCATCAGGTGGAGTACCACTTTCTACTGCTGTTGCAGCAGGAGTACTATCTATTGGTGATGCCCATGGTGGTGCAATTGAAAAAGGTGCAAAATTTTTACAGGAAGGTGTAAAAAGAGCAAAAAAAGAAGGCAAATCAATTGATGAAATGGCTAAATTATTAGTTTCTGAAAAAAGAGAAAGAAAAGAAAGGATTCTAGGTTTTGGTCATAGAGTTCATACTGCTGATCCAAGAACAAAAAGGCTTTTTTTAATTGCAGATGAATTAAAAATCACTAGTGATCATTTAAAGTTATCAAGAAAAATACAAAAAGAACTAAAGAACCAAACTGGTAAAGATCTACCAATAAATGTAGATGGTGCTATTGCTGCAATCATTTCAGATATGGATTTTGATTGGAGGCTTGGAAAAGGCTTTTTTTTAATTGGAAGAGTTGCAGGTCTTACTGCTCATGTATATGAAGAAGAAAAGGATTTTAAACCTATGAGAGAGATTTTTTCAGCTGACGTAGAATATAATGGATCGGAAGAAAAAGATTTACCATAAAAAATTAGGAGGATGAATTTTTGGGAAAAACAATTATTCAAAAAATTTTTGAAGACCATTCAAATCAAGAGGCAAATGTTGGAGATATTATTGATATCGATATTGATGTTCGTGTTGCTCGTGATTTTGGAGGAGCAAATGTTGTAAAAAATCTTGAGGAAAACAATTTAGAGATTGATGATCTAAAAAAGACCTTTTTTACATTTGACTGCAATCCAGGAGGATGTGATCAGAAATATGCTGCAAACCAGCATATATGTAGGAAGTTTGCAAGAAAAAAAGGAATAAAAGTGTTTGATATAGACCAGGGCATTGGAACTCATATTGTAATAGATGAAGATATTGTACAACCTGGTGGAACAATAGTTTCAACTGATTCTCATGCAAATATCCTTGGTGCTTATGGTGCATTTGGTCAAGGGATGGGCGATAAAGATATTGCACATGCATGGGCTCATGGAAAAATTTGGTTTAAGGTTCCTTCCACAATAAAAATTGTTTTAAAAGGAATGCCAAAAGAGACAATTACTCCTAAAGATGTAGTATTAAAGATGTTAAAAGAAATTGGTGCAAATGGTCTACTTGGTTATGCATCAGAAATCTATGGAGAATATATTGATAATCTTTCATTGGATGGAAGAATTACTATTGCGTCTATGGCAACTGAGATGGGTGGAATTATAATTTTATTTCCTAATAAAGAAGGTTTTTCATCTGATTCTGATGCAGATTATGAAAAAACAATTGAGATTGATATATCTAATATTAAGCCAATGATTTCTAGACCGGGTCATCCAGAGGATGTAGTAGATGTATCTGAATTAAAAAACATAAAAGTTGATTCTGGTTTTATTGGAAGTTGTACTAACGGTAGAATAAAAGATATGCGTGCAGCTGCTAAAATTTTGAAAGGAAAAAAAATTGCTCCTGGAAGGGTATTAAAGATAGTCCCATCCACAAATAAAATATGGAAACAGTGTCTTGATGAAGGACTAATTAAAGTTTTTAAAGATTCTGGAGCGCTTGTGGGTAGTGCAGGCTGTGCAGGATGTGCTGCAGGTCAAATTGGGCAAACTGGTAAAGATGAAGTAGAATTATCAACTGGTAATAGAAACTATGTTGGAAAACAGGGAAAAGGTGATGTTTATCTAACTAGTCCTGCGACAGTTGCAGCATCACTTGTTTCAGGTTTTATCACAACTCCAGATGGAATGCCTACAAAACCAGTTAATGTTCAAATTAAAAAAGAAAAAACTTTTGAAATAAAAGAAAAGAAAATAAAAGAAGAAGCACCACTCAAAGTAGAAGGAAAAGCATGGGTAATAAATAAAGATAATATTGATACAGATATGATATATCATAATAGGTATCTATCGATAACAGACATATCTAAGATGGGGCAGTATACTTTTGATAATCTAAAAGGATATGAAGATTTTTCAAAAAAAGCAAAACCCGGTGATATCGTAATTTGTGGTAAAAACTTTGGATGCGGTAGTTCCAGGCAGCAGGCTGTTGATTGTTTTAAAAGCCTTGGAATAAGTGTAATTATTGCTGAATCCTTTGGATCAATCTATGAAAGAAATGCAATCAACAATGCAATGCCGATACTTGTATCAGACAATATTACAAAAAAAGTTGATGATAAGGATATACTTTTAGTTGATTTTAAAAATGGGGAAATTTTTGATAAAACTAAAAATATTAAAATTTTAGCAAAGCCTTTTTCAAAATCCCAAATTGAGATATATAAAAAAGGCGGTTTACTAAAAAAATAACGTACTTTTCCTTATTATAAACCATTTGCACATAATAATATTAGGCTTTTTATAATTGTCGTAATATTTATAAACCTCCTTCTGTTTCTAAATATGAAATCTTAAAAGAGGTGAAAGGTATGTTTGCAAAAAAAACAATAATAATTTTTGGGGCTGTTTTAGTATCATTGATGATGGTATCAAGTGTGACTGCTGTTCAAAAAACAAATAGTGAACAAGTAATGGATTTTATTGGAGAGAATAACAAAAATAAAAATGATATTGAAGATTTAGAAAATCTTTTATCAGATGATATAGAAATTCCTGATAATCAAAAAATTGCTAACCTAAAATATGTAATAAATAATTTCTTAAAAAACAAGGGAATCAAAGATAACAGTAATGGAATATACAATCCTGATGATTTTGCATGGGAAAATAATGAACAAAAAACAAAATTCATTGAATTAAAGAACCTAATAAAAGATGAAGTGAATATTCTTAAAGAAGAATTTAAAAATAAACACGCAGATTATGGAATAGACTATAAAAGTGGGGATGTAAATGATTATAAAGATTATCCTCCTGAATTTATCTCTGAAGTAAGTAATATTATTGAAGAGCGTTTTAGAAAATATTTTTCAGAAGGAGGATCTGAATACAATAGATACAACGATTTAAAAACAAGCTTTGAAGAAGCAGGTTTTTATGAAGAGTTAAATGATTATTTAAAGAATGCTTTTCCAAATTCTGATATAACAAGCACAGGAAGTAATAGCCTTGCTGAAGAAATCCTGATTCAATTTTGTGTTGCTTATTTTATTGTATGGTTCTTTTGTGTAGGAAAATTAGTTCCTAATATTAATGATTGGAATTTTCCATTGCTTAAAATACTATTAGTGATTCCTGCTGCAGTAAGTCTAATGTTGGGTGTACTAGGAAACAATATTTTGGCTGCAGGTGTTGCTTTTGTTGCAGCGTTTGAGACAATATTGTCTGCATATTTGGATTCTTTCATGGGTGCATTGGAATATGGCCTTCTCGGGTTAACTGTATGGATATTTGCAGCATATGCCAGTGTTTCATCTGGTTTTGTTATAGTAGCATTTATATTAATATGGCTTAAGGAATATTTAGAGCGAGCAGATTTTACGATTGGAGATATTCTCCTTTTACTACCGGAATATATCAAAGATATAATTAGAGCCGCTTGGGACAGACTAGGAATTCCATCTTATTCACAACTAAGTGTTGACGGAGAAAATCTTATTACTACTTTAACAAAAGTAGGTAATGCATGGGAAGATATTTGGCCTATACCTGAACCAAATCCTAAAAGTAAAGCTAAAGTTATTGATGGGATTAATTTACAAATTTTTGAGAGATTTTCTCTATTTAAAAAGTTATTTCGAAATGGATTTAGAATTTTTGATATGGAAATGAATTTAGTAAATATGGGGTAATAAAATGAAGAAAAATAAGAAAATTTATATGATTTGGCTGGTAATTTTTGCAGGGTTCATAGTTGTATCGACATCGTTTTCAGGGGCAATAAAGGTAAATAATCAAAAATCAACAGATAGAGAAGAATCTGTTTGTTCAACTCTAGGGGTGGATAAAAGTATTCTTTATCACGGCTGGCCTGATAGAGACCAAGATACTACTGATCCAGAATGGGAAAAAGCAAGTGAAGATCAAGAGCACTTAAAAAGCCCGAGTGGAAAGGGTGCTCGCTGTGACAAATATTGGACAGTTTCTGGATTTTGGCCTATTTATTATGTATTTCATCTTGATGAATGGGATATAACTGATGAAATATCAAGTGTAAAAGTAGAAGTACAATTTCGTGTATCTACAGCTACTACCGGAGGGCCTTCTCTTTATGTTAGTGATGGAGAAAACCCCGGAACCATTGATATGGAAATGGGAACCCAAGAAGGCCTGGAATGGAACGAATATACCAAAACAGAAGATGATCAACCATTAGAAAATTTTGTAAATGATGATGGAATGATAGTATTTTCAATAGTAAATCCTTCACAAACTCATACAATGGTAGAAAAAGTTAGGCTTAGATGGACAATTGATAGTTATAAAAATTTTCCACCAAATACTCCAGAAATCGGTGGTCCATTTTTTGATGGAAATATGAATGAACCTACTAGACGTCAGGAAATGACTTTTACTGGTAGTGCAACTGATCCAGATGGTGATGAAATAACTGAGTACAAATGGAAAGTGGATGGCACAGTACAAGGTATAACAGAGAATACTTTGACAACCCATTTTAATAGTGGCGGAAGTCATTCAGTTTCTTTGAAAGCTAAAGACGAACATGGTTTTTGGTCTGAAGATTGGGCAACTAAGAAGTTTACAGTATCAGATAATGTAGGACCCGCTGATCTATCAATAACGGGTCCTAGAAAATTCAAACAAGGAAGTGAGGTAGAATATACATTTGAAGCAACAGATATCAACAAGGATAAATTGACATTTACAATAGACTGGGGTGAAAGTACTAGCGATCCAGAGGATACAGAGACACATACAGTAAATCCAAATAGCAATGGGGTATGTACACTAGAGTTAGATGGACCTGTTTACACTCTTAAACAAGAATATATAATTAAACTAACAGTTGAAGATCCATATGATGAAACTAGTACAAAAACAAAACAGATAGAGGTTCCAAAAACAAAAGGTGTTGACAATTTTTACAAACCTTTCTCTAAATTATTAAATCTATTGGACCTTTTAAACGTAGACATAAATATAATGGATTTTTAGATATATTAAATAAACCTATAAGAATCCATAAAACCTTTCTTTTCTTTAAAAATTAAAGAGGGAATTAAAAATTGAAAAAAAAGCTGTTTACTTTATTCTTATGCATAGTACTTGTTTTTAGCTATGTAAATATTGTAAATAGCATTAGTATTAATTCAACAAATGAAAATAATTTAGTTTATGTAGATGATGATAATACTGATGGTCCATGGGATGGAACAATAGAGCATCCTTTTAAAGAGATATGGCGAGGAGTAAATGAAGCATCAGCAGGTGACCGGGTATATGTTTTCAATGGAACATACACCTACCAAGATACAACGATTAAAATAGATAAAAGAATCAATCTAGAAGGTGAAGATAAGACAAATACAATAATCGATGGATACAATGAAGGTAATATCATTGAAATTTCTGCAAGTAATGTTCAAATCTATGGCTTTACCATAAGAAATAGCGGTGAACTATTTAGTGGTATTTCTGTTTCATCAAGTAGCAACCATATAAAAAACTGCATCTTTTCTAACAATGGACGAGGAATATATATTGAAGCCTATACTGAGAATAATCATATCTATGATAATGTTTTTACAAACAATGGAATATTAACTCACTCTAATAATGAACAAGATATCTATGATAACTTTGTTAATGGTAAGCCTCTTGTTTATAGATACGGTGAATATTCCGAAATCATAAGTAATGCCGGTCAGGTAATACTAGTAAATTGTGAACAAATAACAATTAAAAGAAGTACAATTCATGATGTAAATTATGGTATACTTATTAAAAACTCCAATTTTTGTGATATCATAAATAATGATATATCAAACACAAAATATGGAATATATCTTATTTCCTCAAATAATAACAGAATTATTGAAGAAGAAAATATTCGTCCAGGTTATAATAAATTTTATAATAATCAAATTGGTGTGTATCTAAGTAACTCAAATGAAAATTATATTTTTGGAAATTGGATTTATGAAAATTATGAGAATGGAATATATGTTTCAGCATCAGATGAAAATGTTATTACAAAAAATATCGTAATTGAAAACATTGGAACTGGTATTTGTTTTTCTCAGTACTCTGAAGCAAATGAAATAATTGAAAATTATATTAGTAGAAATGATTGTTATGGTTTATATTTTGAAATAAACTCAAACAATAATAAAATATATTATAATGACCTTACACAGAACCAACAGAATGCTGGAGCAAAATTGTGTATTAACACATGGGATGATGAAGAAGATACAGGTAATTATTGGGATGATTATATAGATAAATACCCCGATTCTTCAGATAATGGGTACAGCTACAACACACCTTACAAGGTTTCAACGGCAAATAAAGACAATTATCCTTTATTACAGCAATATGGCGCACCGTTTATGCCAGTTATAAGAGGTCCAAATAAAATAAAAAAAGGTAAATTAGAAACATTTACTTTTATAGGTGAAGACCCACAGGATGAAGATGATCTTTACTATCAAATCGACTGGGGAGATGGAGATATTACAGA
>CAYYOO010000009.1:5413-15170 GCA_964473335.1 uncultured Thermoplasmatales archaeon | reverse complement strand
TATATAATATATTTAGAAAGATAATTATATATCTTCATATATTATTATTTAACAAATTTGGGGGTTGAATCTTATGAATAGAAAAAAAATAATAAAGATATTTCTAACATCTTTAATAGTTATATTTTTGACGTCAAGTGTTTTTACAAATGCAGTAAATATAAAACATAAAAGTTCTGAAACCGTTCAAACTATGTCGGTTCTCTTTGATGATACATATTTACCAGAATGGTCAATTGGAAATAAATGGATATATAATTTTTATTTTAATTTTGATTATTCACCTATAACAATAAATGGTGCAATAAAAAATATGGAATTAGTTGTTTCAAATATTGATAATCAAAAAAATGAGTATACCGTTGATATAACTGGAAATCTTGATGCATCTTTAAAAATTGCTGGTGTAATCCCAGGCGGTAAATTTACAGGTGATGTCACTGGTTATGCTCATTATGAAATATGTACTCTAGCGATAAAAGACTTTTATTTTGAGACCGATGGTAAATACTCTGGAATAAAAGCAGATTCAACTATTGAGGGAAATTTTGTTCCGTCTTTTGACATTTTTGATTTTCCAATAAAAAGTTCTGAAGGTGAATCAAACCCATGGGATGCCGAGACTAGTGCAGAAATCAATGGCGAGATCACGATTTTAAATACTATCACAAAAGCATTTGATATAAATGGCGAGTTTGAAGGTGAAGAATTATATCTTGAAAAAGAAGAGCAGCATAATGTTCCTGCTGGTACTTTTGATTCTTTATTGATCCGAGGAAATATGGGCCCCAGACATGATGGATATTCAAGAATATGGTATTCTGATGATGTGGGATATTTAGTTGATATTGAAGAAAAAGTAGTTGATTGGTATGGAGTAACAGCTACTTTAGAAATGCCCTTGCAATATACTAACTTTAACCCAGAAAATTCTCCACCCGAGGAGCCTAACATCCCTAGTGGTAAAACAAACGTTCTTTCAGGTGAATCCTATACTTATACCTCTAAAACAACTGATGATGAAGAAGATCCTATATATTACAAATTTGACTGGGGAGATGGGTCATTTAGTGAATGGCTTGGACCATATCAATCAGATAGTGCTGTATCAGCATCACATAGATGGTACAAGACCGGTGTTTACAATGTAAAAGTTAAAGCACGTGATGAGTCAGGTATTGAGAGTTTTTGGTCTTATCCTTTGCCTGTATCTGTTCTAAGCGAGGAGCCCTCTGTTACTTTACTTGTTCATAAGTTCAGTAATTTAGATATGGATGATATTGATTTTGATGTTCCGTTAGGTGAGGATGAAACACCTCCTGAATGGTACTATGAGGCCGAGGCCTATTCAAATGAAAATCTTGTTTTAGAAAAAACTGATTCTAATCGAAATAGTAATGATAAATGGATACAAAGCTATACTTGGGTTCCTGATGATGAAACAGATTTTGAAGTAGATGATTATCTTATTGAATTGAGAATAAAACTGATGGATCATGATGAAGGAATAGAAGGAGAAGATGATGATCTAGCTGATATTAGCGGCTGTGATTTTCCTGATAATTATGGTGCTAATGATAATACAAATTATAAGAGAGGCGCAATTTATCATGGGGTATATAATTTAGCGACGGATGATCTTGAGCCTTATAGTTCTGATTATGTTGATAATTCTGATTTCCATCTAAAAGAAAATGGTTATTTTAAGACATGTGGTGATTTTATGCCTGATGGTAGTACTGGTGTGGAGGATTTTCTAAGCCCTGAAAACGATGCCTGTGCCTGGTTTGATTTATGGGATAATTATGATAAACCTGTAGTTTCAATAAGTGTTAATGATGATGTTAAACTTAGAGAAGGTATGCCTGTAAGATTTGATGCTAGTGTAATAGGCGGATATCCTTCTTATGTTTGGAGTTGGGATTTTGATGATGGAACAACTTCTAATGAACAAAACCCCGAACACGTCTTTGATAGTAAAGGAGATTATAATGTTGAATTAACTTTGACTGATGAATTGGGTTATGTTGATTCTAAGTCTATTTATGTTAATATTAAAGAGAATATAAAGCCTGATAAACCAGATCGACCTCGCGGTAGTACTAAATGTAAAGCTGGCTCAACTGCTACTTATTATAGTTCTACAACTGATTCTGAAGAGGATCCTTTGTATTATAGATGGGATTTTGGAGATGGAACATACTCAAATTGGCTTGGGCCTTATGAAAGTGGAGAAGAGATCAGTGTTTCTCATAAATGGATTACTGAAGGGTCATATGGAGTAAAATTAAAAGCAGTGGATGATCCAAATGGTGATGGTGATTTTACTGATGGAAAGGTAAGTAGTTGGTCTGATCCTCTATCTATATCTGTTCCAAAGGTTAAGTCCAAACAAAAAAATATTAATAATATATTTTCAAATAGGATTTTTGAAAGATATCCTTTTTTATCTTTCTTTTTCAATCATTTTTTCTAAAATAAAAAATTATTTTTTAAATATTTTTTTTAGAAATGAACCAGTTGTACCAGTGACAATCCTATCAGTTTTAAAAACATATACAACTAAAGCTACCATAATTAATGCAAATATCGAAACATAGATAATGCCACCTAGGACAAAGAGATAATCATCAAATAATAATGCTCTCGGCGCCATCATAGGATGGCTGAATGGTATGCCAAAGACAATTGCTTTAAGAGCTAATGGTAAGGTATCAAAGTCCTTAAACATTGTAATAAACATTGGAATTAATACAAGCACTGCAACTGGGAAGGTTAAGGTTTGTGCGGATTTAAAGTTCTTTGCCATAGTTCCAAGTAACATACAAAAGGCAAGGGCGGCAACTAGGCTTACAAACACAACAACGCCGGTAATTACTAGATCGGTTGCACCAAGGCTTAAATCAAATGCAGCAGTAGTACCTTCCCCCCCTTCAAACTGAAAGCTCATAAGATAACTGCCCATTCCAATCATATATATTAATGCAAGAATAAGACCTACAATTGCTGCAGCAATAATTTTACCTGCAACAATACTAGTTCTTTTAACAGGTAAGGTAAGAAGTGTTTCAAGTGTTTTATTTTCTTTTTCAAGAGCCATAGATGAAATTACGATTTGACCTGCCATAATAATTATTATCATCATTATAATTGGTATAAAAGTTGACTGCTGAGAAAGAACATTTGCAATTTGACCCGGGGAAATACCAGTCAGTTCTTTATTTTTAAAAAAAGTTGTTTCATTTCTTTTTGTTGGATTGAGCGCTGTTGTTGTATTTACTGATTTATTCTCTTGACTGATCAAGCTCTTAGTAATCTCTGTATTTATTGAACTTATAACTGTTTCAACAACTGATGACGATATAGAATCTAGAATTCCTGCTCCCTGCATTACCCAGTATATCTCAAATTCACCTGTTTTTCCACTAAGAATATTTTCTGAAAAATTATTACTAATAACTATAAGAGCCTGTCCGTCTTCATCTTTTAAAATATTGAGTGCTTCGATTTTATTAGATATATCTTTTGAGTAAAAAGTAACGTTTGAAGTGCTATTAAAAACAGTTTCAGCTAGTTTTGAAAAATTACCATTATCTGAATTTATTAATGCAATCACAGGTGGTTCTTCTAGTTCTTCTTCTATTCCACCAATTGTATTTCCCATTGATCCAAAAACAATAGCCATTATAATAATTGGCAAAAATGTTGCAGGTGTCATAAGCTCTCTTAACTCTTTTTTAATTATATTTCCAAGAGCGCTCATTTTACCACCTTTGTAAACACTTCTTCAATGTTTTTTGAATTATATTTTTTCATTAGTTCATTTGGTTTTCCTTCTTCAACAATAATCCCTTTATCAATCAAAGCTATTCTGTCGCATAGATATTCTACTTCCAGCATATTATGTGAAGATAGTAGAATTGTTGTACCATCTTTTGTAGTGTTTTTTATAATGTTTCTTATTTCTTGAGCGTTATTTACATCAAGGCCGCTTGTTGGTTCATCAAGTATTGCAAGCCTTGGGTTGTTCATCAGTGAACGGCCTACAAGCAGTCTTCTTTTCATACCTTTACTGTAGCTTTCTACTTTATCATCAATCCGATTACCTAGATCAGCAATTTTTATACCAGTTGAGACTAGATCTTTAGTTTTTTTAGAATTAAAAAAATTTGCAATGAATTTTAGGTAGTCTCTACCTGTTAAATTCTTGTATGCGCCTGCGTCTTCAGGTAGATAACTAATTATTTTCCTGATTTCATCAGGTTTGTCTTTTAAATCAAAACCCATTATTTCTACTGAACCATCTGTAATTGTTAAAAGCGTTGAAAGAATTCTTAGTGTAGTTGTTTTTCCAGCTCCATTAGGTCCAATAAGTCCAAATATCTCACCTTTTTCAAGGTTAAAACTAATTCTTTTTACTGCTTCAAAGTCCCCGTAATTTTTTACTAGATTTTTTACCTTTACAGCAGACATATAAACCCTCAACAAAATTATTCTATTAATATGTTTTTACAGCAGTTCCAAATGCTATTATTTCAGCAGCTGAGCCCATTGTTTGAGCAGTTGCATAGCGCATTCCAACAATTGCATCAGCATTTAGTTTTTTAGCATCATCAATCATCCTTTGCATAGCAGTTCTTCTTGCTTCTTCAACTACCTCAGTATAATTTTTGTTCTCTCCACCAATAAGAGTTCTTCCTGCTGAACGAATATCTCTTCCCAAGTGCTTGGTTTGTACACATACTCCAAATACTACACCAAGTACTTCTTTTACTTCTCTACCTGGTATGTTTTCAGTGGTTGTAACCATCATATTTTTTTACCTCCTATTTATATTCAAATCCACATTTAGCACATCTATAGTTTTTACCATCAAATCTTAGTTTTGAATTACCACATTCAGGGCATGTTCCAAGTACTCTTTCATCAAGTGCTCTTATCCTTCTTAGTTCTCTATCTGCAAGTTGAGATAAGTTTATCCATGGGTTTTTTTTCCACCATTTCCAGATGTCATCATCAATTGTGATTGTTACTTTTCGAATCTATTTCACCCCATTTTTTATTAATTAATTTTATTCCATATAGTGATAAGAGTGCAAGCCCAATAAATGGCAGTTCTATAAGATATAAACTGGTAACTGTATTTGTACCTACATAGATGCTTAAGGCTGGGATTATCCCATCAACAATAGATTTAAAACCAAGGGAATACCAAAGATATTTTTTGTTTGATATTTTCAAGCTATAAAATACCAGAAGTGTTGTAAAAATATGAATTATTATTACTGAAATTCTTTCAAATATTGCCGCTGGAATAGTTAAAGTTGATTGATTAAGTGATTGGCTTACAAGTTCTGCCTGTTCGGTGGGAAGTGTATTAATTATTCCAGGAAATAAAACATAAAATAGAATATTTATAAAAGAGAAAAAACCGATAAATAATGCTTCAAAACAACCAAAACCAATTCCAAATGCTATTGCTTGTTTTTTGGTGATTTTTTGTAGTTTTTTCTTTAGAGCAAAAATATAGGTAAACCCACTTTCAAATAAACCTGTTCTAAGACCAACATATATTCCATATCCTATAGCATATGCTAATGTTCCTGTGCTTAGTAGATATGAACCGATTGAACCTGAAATTGTCAGGTCCATTAAGATTTTAACAATTATTGCAATAAACCAAACTAAAGCTCCAAATGCAAAATATTTTATTCCTACCTTTCTGGTTCTCCAGTAATAAATTGGAATGATTAAACCAATAATCATCATTCCAATCCCTGAGAGTAGTAGTAGACTATTTACCATATTTTATATTCTCCTTTTCTCTTATGTTTTGCTACAATAATCCTGCTGTAACAATAATTATCCCGATTATTGTAGCAATAATTGATTTAAGCCGTTCATTACTAGGGAGATTTATTATTTTTGTAAGAATTGGTAAAAAAATTGATAAAATACCGATTAATGTAACTACTGCTCCAACAATGATCAAGATATAGTTTACAGTTGCCATTTTTCACTCCTATTTAAATGTAATATAAAATTCCTATGAAAATAAATAATATCCCAATTATAATCGATATAGTTCCTTTAATTTTATGATTGATCCTTAGTAATGTTACTAGAAATTTTGCATATATTGAATTGGGTTTTGTGTATGCTAGATATCCAAATATAATTAAAATAATTCCTATGAAAATAAATATTATACCATTGTAATTCATTATTATCATCTGTTACTTTAGTTTTACAGCTGTTCCATATGCTAGAATTTCAGCGGCAGCACCCATTACTGCAGACGTCATAAAACGTACGTTTATAACAGCGTCTGCGCCTAGTTTTTCTGCTTTTTGCTCCATTCTTTTAAGAGCTATTTCTCTTGCTTCAGATAGCATCTGTGTATATTCTTTTATTTCTCCGCCTACAAAGTTTCTAAATCCTGCTACTACATCTTTTCCTATGTGTTTTGCTTGTATTGTGTTTCCTCTTACAAGACCTAATACTTCACTTACTTCTCTACCTGGTACAAAATCTGTATTTGTCATTTTCATGGTTCAAAATCCTCCTTTGGTATTTCTTCTCTTCTTTTTTTCATATCGCCTGTTTGCTCAAAGAATATTGAGATAAACAGGTATATAACTCCTATTATTATTGCTATTGTTCCTGTTAATATTGCAATTGGTATAGATGCAATATCTATTTCTTTTAGTGCTTGAAATCCTATATATCCGTATATTAAAACTATGCCTATGGCTAGGAACAACAATCCAATTACTTGATCTTTTTTCATAATCGCCACATCTTTATACGTATTAACACGTATAAGTATGTATTTTTGGTATTTATATTTAACTAACTTGATGCTTTGCACCTCTAACCATTTTGCACTTAAAATAGAGAAAATAAGTGGTTTTTATTGCAAATAAGAATCTAGTCCTAAAGTTGAATCAAATTTTGTTTTTGCCAAACTTAATTTAGAATGCATAACTATTTAAGTGGGTAGTATGTATGTAGACATAGAAAAGAATAAAGATAAAAGTATTATAATTTCGTTTTTTTACGAATTTTTTATTATTAGTCTTTTTATCACTCCAGATTTTATAATCTGAGGAGGTGACATATAAATGAAAGGAAATGTAAAATGGTACAATGCCATGAAAGGATACGGCTTTATCGAAGGTGAAGACGGAACAGATGTCTTTGTCCACAGATCAGCCATACCAGAAGAAACAAATCTTAACGAAGGAGACGAAGTTGAATTCGAAACTGAAGAAACAGAAAAAGGCCAAAGAGCAATAAATGTAAGAAATTAAAGATTTACTAAAACTATAAAACGTTGTTTAAAACAATTAATAAATTCAATTACGAATGTAATAATTAAGCAACATTAATTTTTTAACTTTTTACAAAAGAATAATTTTCAAATATCGGAGGTGATATACAATGAAAAAAGGAACTGAAAAACTTAAAAAAATGGTCAAATCAAGAAAGAATCAACGGATAATCTACAAAAATACTAGTAGAAAATCAGTGGGTCTTTTTGTAGATGATTTATCAACTAAATAAATCATTTATAATAACTCATATGTTTTTTACTTAATTGAAACTTTATTTGTTTTTGTATCATAAGTTCCAAGGACTTTTTGATCAACAATTAATGCTTTTGGAATTACCACAAAATCATGTTCATCGTTATCAAGACTTAAACTATGTACAAGCCTAATTTTTTCGCTGTCTTCATCCCATAGAATACCTGTTTGAACAGTTTTTGCAAGAGAAAAGTTTTCTTTACTTAGTTGTTCTTCACTGTATTCTAACACATCGTTCCAAACTACTGAAATAATTTCTTTCTTCATAGAAAATCCATATTTTTTATTGATTTAAAATATTACTTCAATTGTTGTAATATTGGTTTCTTTCTTGTTGAAACAATGTTAAATCAATATTTTCCCAGTCATTTTTGTCATATTTTCCATTTGAACCATCTGAATAATCCACAAACTGATACATCCATGCATAGTTCATACAGCTGCGATATCTAAAATATATCCAAAAAAGTGGCTGCCATGGTTTCACTGCTTCTCGGTTATCGCATCCCTCTGAATTATCATGAAAAATACCTAAAACATGTCCTGTCTCATGCATCATTGCAGTAGCATAGATTATTGCCCTTTGTTTTTCTTTATCAAAGGTTCTATGGGTAAGTAGAAAGATCAAGGGCTTTCTATATGGTATTTTTTCATGGTTACAAGTAGATACCTGAAAACAATCACCATAAGCTGAAACATTATTATTTCTATTTTCAGAAAAATTATATGTTCCATCCCAATCACCGATTAAACTAACCCACATATTACCTGGATGATCCTCACTTTTATAGATAATTGGAGCGTAATGAAATGCCCCACGTCGCCAGTAGCTTTCGTTTTCATTCATAAAATATTTGAAATAGATATTTTGTAAATCAGGTCCATGCCAACCAGATGTACTTTCTTGAAATGGTATTACTCTACCTTGGTCATCTATTTGAAAAACGATGTTATGTTTCCCATAGGCATCCCAAAGTAAATCTTTTGATAGTTCTGGAACTGTTGCTCCTTCTCCATTTGGCCCAGGTTTCATTTGGTCAATTTCAAGCAGGATATCTTTTCTATGAGGATCTGTTCTAAAACCTTCTTTTTCTGCTTTATATTCTTCTATATTGTCAAGACCATCTTCATCAGGATCAAGAGATGAATGATTTTCCCAAGTAAATGGATCATAAATAAATCCCTCGACCCATTTTTTCTCTCGATTATCGTATTCAGCGATATGACCCCATTTATATTCCCACTCTATAGGAACTCCATCATTGTCATAATCTTGTCCTATATCATTTACAGTGGGATCTGTGTTGTATATATTTGTTTCCATCCAGTATGTTATACCGTCTTTATCATAATCATTTTGAGTGATATCAAACCATAGTTCGCAGTCCAAATCGTTCTCATATATTGATCCGTCGTCGCAACCACAAAGTCTACCATATCCGCTTGAATCACCGCGGTCATCCCATTCTGGGTAGTGATTTACTTTATCATCACCAAACCAATGGCCGGTTTTAATACTGTATATCAAGTTTATTTCTTTTGCTTTAGAATTAAATCCATAGTTGCCACTTATGTCACAAAGTTTATCTCTCCCGATATTTTTGTCCCAGAGCTGAATTTTTATGTTGACATATTCAGTGTCATCTGGTACATCTACAGTCCATGAACAATCTGGTTCTTTTACATAGTTCATATTCTTCCATATAGGGCTTCTAAATTCTTTTTCATTGATAAAAATTTTAACATAGAAGTCAGGTGCTCCAAAGAAATCGATTTTATCATAGGCTCTGATTTCTTCTAAAGTAAAAGTAATTTTTGTATCTAATAGTTCATCGTAATCTTCTACGTCATCTAAAGGTAGCAATTTATTAGTTGAAATAAAGATATCTTTTGTTTCTTTGTCTTCAATTTTTTTTGAAACCTCGATTGCAAAAGATGTGCTTGTTGAAAATAAGAGACCTATTATTATTAGAAAACATATTGCTTTTCTTAAGTTTTTTATCATTTTATCCCCCTTCATCATAGATTAATATATGCTAATTATATTATATCGCTTGTATAATAAAACTTTCCAGTGTTTATTAAACTTGCTATTATCTTATAATATTTTAAATTAACAAAGTTAATTAACACCCTTTAATTGAAAGGGTGCATAAAAATGTTTTGTT
>CAYYOO010000009.1:3182-5313 GCA_964473335.1 uncultured Thermoplasmatales archaeon | reverse complement strand
TTAACAAAGTTAATTAACACCCTTTAATTGAAAGGGTGCATAAAAATGTTTTGTTTCTCTCATATCTTGTTTGTAGTATTTTACCAATGTTGTTATTATAACAATATCTATCTTTTTCTATGGAATAATTTTGGTAATCTAAATTTTATAAAAAAAAAAGAAAAATTTTTTTATTTCTTCTTTCTAACAATAATCAATAGAATTCCTATTGCTCCAATCGCACCGATTATCAATAAAATTGATAAATCTTTTTGTTCTAAATCGGTTGTATCTGTTTTTGCTGAGAAGCTTGCATCAAGACTTTCTTTATTATTACCCATGTCAAGTATGTGAGGTGAATCTTGATTGCAGTCTTCACCAACAACATTTTGGTATTCTTTTTCTCCTTTTGAAGAATCATGTTCTATAGTTTCCTCAGGATTTGGTGCAATAATTAGATCTTCATTTTTTTCATCATTACTAACTTCTTCTATTAAAGGTTCATTGATTACACCATCTTCAGAATTAACTTCTCTTGAAACAATTCTATTAATTGGTTTTTCTTCTTCTGCTGTGGCTGATAAGGATAATGCCACAATTGATATTCCTAAAAACATTAGTATTACATATTTCTTATACATAGCCATATCACCTTAGGCCCGGCATAACAATTTTTGTTTATATATGGTTGGAAAATGTTTGGTAAAAACCAAACAAAGTTATTTATAAAAATCAAATGATTATCAAATTGATTATTTGTCTAATAACTGTCACAACCTTTAAACCAACTATTCTTTTACCTTCTCTAACTGACACAAATGATCACAATAAAGAATCTTACAAAAACCTACGGTAAAATTACTGCATTAAAAAATGTAAATTTTGAGTTTGACAATGCAAAAGTATTTGCCATAATGGGAGAAAACGGAGCGGGTAAATCAACTCTTTTAAAGATATGTACGGGGATTTTACCATACAATAGAGGTAAAGTAACAGTAGATGGATATTCAATAATCAAAGAGTCAATAAATGCAAGAAAACAAATTGGGTATTTACCTGAAATGCCGGAAATGTATGATAGATTAACAGGTAGAGAATTTTTATTTTATATAGCTAGTTTAAGAAAACTAAAAAACGCTGAAGAAAAAATAGATGAAATTACAAAAAACATAGGAATATATGATTTTCTTGATTATGAAATTGGAACATATTCAAAAGGAATGAAACAGAAAATATCGATAACAACTGCAATAATGCATAATCCTTCAAATCTTTTACTTGATGAACCCGTCTATGGACTTGACCCACTTACATCAAAAAAGATACAAGAATTTATAAAAAACCAGAAAGGAACAACTATTATTGCAACTCATTCTACAAAACTAGTGGAATCAGTTGCTGATTATGTTTACATTATAGAAAAAGGAAATGTTATACTTTTTGATGAAGTTAAAAAACTAGTAAAAAAATACGGGGACATGGAAGAAGCCTATTTTGAAAACAGGTTAGAAAAAAATGTTTGAAACAACAAGGACAATTCTACTAAATTCTAAAAGGGAATTAATAAACAAATTTAATGAAACTCCCCTTCTTTATCTTTTTTTTACTTTAATTATGATTTTTTCAGTTCTAATGTTTTCTTTTCTAACTTATTATCTACAGGTTATAGATACACCTTTAGATATCAGCTTGACAGATGTCTATTTTATGATATTTTTTGTTTTCACTGCAAAATCAGGAGTTGATACCTATAAATATTTTATTGAATCTGGGGAAATAAAATATCCTCTTTCAACTCAAATAAAACAAGAAAAAACAATAATGGAAATATTTTATTCAGTTTTTATTAAAAATTTATTTATCTGGTTTTCACTAACCACTTTGTTTATACTTTTCCTTCTGATCTTTCCTATCAATATATACTATCCATTAGAGTATCTATATGCAAATATAATAGTTATATCTGGAATATTTATTGGATCAACAATATGTATTGGTTTTTTTTCAGAAAAAAGAATTAGACTAATTCCAACAATGATTCTTATATTGTTTATTTTCTTTTCTCAAGACCCTTTTTTTATAGTTTTAATTAGTCCATTGGCTTTACTTCATCTTATTTGGAATGTAAAGCATTCTCTTTCATCTTATCAAA
>CAYYOO010000009.1:0-3082 GCA_964473335.1 uncultured Thermoplasmatales archaeon | reverse complement strand
TTGGCTTTACTTCATCTTATTTGGAATGTAAAGCATTCTCTTTCATCTTATCAAAATATAAGAAGAAAAACAAGAATAAAAGATAAAAACCAAATTAAAGTTAGAGATAAAATAAAGGCATTATTTCAAAAAGAAACAACAATCTTTTGGAGAAATAAACTTTTTTTAAGTTTTATTATCACTTCAGCTGTAACTGGTTTTTTTACTGGATATCTTTATCTATATGGGCCAGAACTGTTAATACCGCAAAGCCTACGGTCCTTATATGATGATTTTCTACCAGCTCTTTTTGTTATGATGGGGGTGATAATTGTTGTTATATATACCTCTGTTTTTCCTTCGCTTAGTCTTTTTTTAAACGAGGAAAAAACAATGTGGATAATAAGACATACTCCAATAAATACTAAAACACTTATTTTTGGTAAGGTAAGTACCTTGTTTTTGTGTTTTATAACTTCTATTCCTTTTATATTTTATATTAGTATTTTCATGGGAATCAAAGATATTTTCTTTGTCACATGGCTACTTATTTTTTCTTATATCATTAGTGCTGCAATTTCTATTCCACTTGGTGTAAAATATGTTGGAAAAAAATCAGATATAATGCTTCTTTATAGTGTTACAATCATTTTATTTGTTTTATTATCACCATTTGCATTGATAGGCGGTTATATTTGGCAAAATATTGCATATCCTGGGTTTTTCTTAAGTATTTTTATATTTATATCATTAGCTGTTCTTTATGTTTCTTTAAAGATTTCAGAAAAGATTATTGTTTTAAAATATCCTAGTCAATTACAGTAATTATTTTTTGTTCTTTCATTTTTTCAAAGTTTTTTGGATGTTTTTCAAAGTATTTTCTGATCGGTTCAACTATTCTATTTAGATATTCTGCTGTAGAAATTTTCAGATCAAGTGGATGCAAATCTTTTTTAAATGTGTCTTCCAGTTCTTTATATGAGTTGAATTCCAGATCCCCTCCGAATTTTTCAGGTCTTTTGATTAAAAAAGTTTCATTTTTCAGTTCAGGAAACACTATATATCTACACATTTCAAGAATTGGATTTCCCTCTATAGTTTTCTCAGGACAATATGCTTTTTTAATTTTTCTATTGATTGCCTTTTTTGAATCATGGATTGATATCATGGAATCAGGTTTACTTTTACTCATTTTTACTTCAGATGGGTTCATGCGTCCACCGGCCTGAAGGCCTGTTAATAGTGGTGTATGTACTGCTACGGGTGGTTTTCTATTGAGTTTTTTTGAAACATCCCTAGCAAGCATGTGAGCATGTCTTTGGTCCATACCACCATATGCTACATCAAGATTAAGATAAAAGATATCTGAAACTTGCATTGCTGGGTAGAATAGTTTTGATAAATCTTTTTCTGCTTCATCTTCGGTTCTGCCCATTATATCCATTGCTCTTTTCACTCGTTTTACTGATGTTGCTTTTGAGGTTCTTAAGACGGTCTCCCAGTATTTTTCGTCACCTACATATTCACTTGCATATGTAAATGATAATGCACCTACATCTACACCCATTGCCGCAAAACAGTCTTCCATGTATTTTCCACAGAGCTTTATTTTTTCTATGTCTGAACCTAGTTTATCGTTGATATATGCATGCCAATCAGCAAGAAGTACAGTGAAATCAAAACCACACTCTAGAAAATCTTTTATTTTATTAGTACATATTTTCCAACCAAGATGAACAGTTCCTGATGGTTCAAAGCCAATGTATGCGCGTTTTTTGTCTTTTTTTAGTACTTTTTTTAATTCATCTAGTTTTACAATTTCTTCAGTGTTTTGTGTTATTTTTTCTAATGAATCCATTTTTCATCTCTCAATTTTCTTTACTATTCTATCTATTATTCTGTATGTTTCTCCAAGATAATTTTCAGGTTTTAAGGAATCATTTATTTCTTTTTCAGTTAAAAAATTCTGTTTTTTGTTTTCTTTTAAAAATACTTCTTTTAGAGTTTTATCTTCTTTTGCTGCCTTTAATGCTGTTTTTCTCATGAGTTCGTGGGCATCTCCTCTTCCCATTCCCTTTGAGATAAGAGTGGTCATAAGAGACTCGGCCATGGGTAGGCCCTTGGATAACTCTAGGTTTTTTTTCATGTTCTCTGGAAAAACTTTTATGTTCTTGAAAACTTGATTTGTTTTGTATATGATCCAGTCAGTAAGAATTATGCTATGCGGGATTATAAATCGTTCACTTGATGAATTGCATAGGTCTCGCTCATGCCATTGTATTGCGTTTTCGTAGGTTGGAATTAAAAAACCTCTAATTACTCTTGCAAGTCCACAGATTTGTTCACATGTAATAGGATTTTTCTTATGTGGCATTGTTGAGCTGCCAACTTGTTTTTTTGATTCAAAAGCTTCAGCTACTTCTTTTATTTCATCTCTTTGAAGGTTTCTTATTTCAGTTGCAAATTTTTCAAGGCTTGTAGAGATATTTGATAAAAGTGAAAGTAATTCATTGTATCTATCACGACATACAATTTGTGTGGATACATCCTCTATTCCAAGTTTTAGTTCTTTTAGCATTTCTTCTTGCACTTTTAATGCTTTTGGACCTAGTGCTGCACCAGTACCTACTGCTCCAGATAGTTTTCCAACAAGAAGTCTACTTTTACATTGATGCATACGCTCAAGGTGTCTGTCTATTTCCATTGCGTATCCTGCCATCTTTAGACCAAATGTGATTGGTATTGTGTGTTGTCCGTGGGTTCTACCGACCATTACTGTTTTTTTGTGTTTTTTTGCTAGATTCAAAAGTGTTTTTCTTAGTTCTTTTAGTCCTTTGTTTATGTAATTAGTTGAATCATTAAACTGTAACGCATTTGCTGTATCAACTATATCGTAGCTTGTTGCTCCAAGATGTATATATTTACCTGAATTACCTTTTAATTGTTCAGCTAGAGCTTTTGTTACTGACATTATGTCGTGTTTTGTTTCTTTTTCAATTTCTTTTACACGTTCAACTTTTACATATTTTGTGTTTGCTTTTTTTGTGATTTCTTCAGCATCTTTTTTATCTATATTTCCTACTTTTGCATGAGCTCTTGCTAG
>CAYYOO010000008.1:12000-37339 GCA_964473335.1 uncultured Thermoplasmatales archaeon | reverse complement strand
AAGTGATTTTTCATAGGACCATTTCTTGGTCTTTTTTCATGGCTGCTACCTGACAGGTTTTGCGCGTATTTTAGCTGGTAGTTTCTGCAAAAAATAAATGGAAAACGGTTCAATGTTTGCATGTAAAGGATGGCTGTTTTTCAGGGTGTGCCTGACACCCTTTGCACGCAATTCACCTGACACCCTTTGCAAAAAATGATGGGGAAACAGACAGGTTTTGCATGGTTTGCGTTGGAGCTTAAAATTTTTTTAACTTGGTTGAGTCAATGTGTTGTTTTGTGGCATGTGGCTGATGGTTTTTTCTTCTGTTGGAATTCCCGTTTTTGATGGTGTTTTTCTGTGAGCGGACTGACATGTTTTGCGTGCAATCGTTGTCAGTTACCAGCCAACTTTTGCACGTATTTTGGGTTTTGGTGGTGTTTTTATTGTTTTTTAGAAAACTATAGTTGCTATACACCTGACTCGGATAATCATTAAACAAGTTATCTTCTTCAACAGCTTGTTTGATATGAAAATAAATTCCTTGAAGAATTTTATTAGAAATAATTTTAAAGATAGTGAAATAAAGTTTTATGAAAATCCAGATTATTTTAAAACAAACATGGTATATACGCTTTTTTTTGCAAGAGATGAATTTGATGATGATATTATTATATCTTATTCAGATATAGTGTATAATCAAGAGTTTTTGGATAAAGTATTATTTTTAAATGTATGGAGTTGATGCCTCAATGGACGATCCTTATTTCAGTTATACATCAAGATTTGGTACTTGTAGATTCTGTGAAAATTCTACGAAGTACCCAGCTTAACCATATCACGTGAAAAATTTCTGATCTGTAATTTTTTTTGCGCGAATGTGGATTGTGTGGATTTTCTATCTAGTACCGATGTCAGTAAAACTATTTATAATACTTTTCATAAGCAAGTCTTTCACTTTTTTCAAGTCCTCGTGACAATTAACCTCCTGCAATCTGGAATCCCAATCAACCGAATCGTAGAATTTTTTTTAAATAGCTTTCATAGAGACTATATTCATTAATGATTCTAAATTTCTGAGTTAGCAATTGATGAAGGATTGAATGATAATCTTCAAAGTTTACTGATTCAAGTTTGCGTTCACATTCTTCTATCAATTTCTCAATTCCCAACATTTTATTAGCCTGTATTTTAAGAACTAATCGAACTTCCCCAATTTTTTTATTTAAATTCAATACAGATTCAAGCTGACTAATAGTTTGATGAACTCCAGATAGGTCTGATTTATTTATTACAAGGATACTATCAACTTCCGGCAATCCACCTTTTAAGTACTGAACGTCATCACCTTGATTTGGAGCATGTACAGTAACGAGAGTCTGAACATATTGAGCAATTTCTAGTTCATTTTGACCTACACCTACCGTTTCAATAATAATATAATCAAAACCAGCAGCAAGAACGACTTGGAGAATAAGAATAAAGTTTGGATTTAATCCTCAATATCGATCACTTAGAAATGCCCCGTCACATTTCTGTAAGGTTGGATCTATGGAAAGAACTGCAATTTTATTTCCCCTTGATAACAGTGAAGAAGCGACATTGTCAATAACTGCGCTCTTTCCCACACTGGGGGCACCGGTAATTCCAATTACTTTACTTCTGCTTCTTGTGATATTGGTATCAAGTTGCCTCACAAGAAGGAATGCTGTTTGAATATCTTTTTCGCATAATGAGATACTTTTTGCGAGGCTATAAT
The DNA here is from genome assembly GCA_964473335.1 of uncultured Thermoplasmatales archaeon. Taxonomy (GTDB): domain Archaea; phylum Thermoplasmatota; class E2; order DHVEG-1; family DHVEG-1; genus CAYZTD01. The sequence continues at coordinate 35,601 of CAYYOO010000008.1, read as the reverse complement.
AATTTTCACTCTGTATACCTGCCGACAACTCTTTATAGGTTTTATCCAAATTATCACTCATGATTACCGTTCATCAGGCTATGAATCAGGTCAACAATCTCGGCTATAGTCGATCCGGGTGTAAAAACTTCGCTTACCCCTAAGTCATACAAAACGGGAATATCTTGTTTGGGGATAGTTCCTCCTACTATTATTTTTACCTGATTTGCACCTTTCTCTTTCAATAAAGAAATCACCTCAGGAACAAGAAACATATGAGCCCCAGATAAAATTGATAGGCCAAGAACATCTGCATCTTCCTGTATAACTGTATTTACCACCATTTGCGGCGTCTGCTTCATTCCAGTATAGACCACTTCCATTCCTGCTTCACTAAGCCCTCTGGAAATAATTTTAGCACCACGATTATGTCCGTCAAGACCAATTTTAGCTATGACCACTTTTATGAGTCCATTATTCATAACACATTCCTTCAATATTGGGTACCAACATACTCACCAAACTCTTCACGAAATACATTCGAAATCTCACCAATAGTTGCATACTGAGAAACCGCATCGATAACAGCAGGCATCAGATTTTTTCGCTTCCTACAACACCTTTTTAAACTTTTAAGAGTTTTTTTAACCAGTTCCTCTGAACGAGCATTTTTTATATTATTCAATGACTCTATCTGTTCGTTTTCTATATCCCTATTAATAGAAAAACTACCTACTGATTTCTTTTCATCTGAATTAAACAGATTCAAACCGACAATAGCTTTTTTTTGATTTTCAATATCTAGTTGTGTTTGATAAGCACTCGACTGAATAGCGTTCTGTATATATCCATTCTCGATAGCCTGAATAACACCACCTCGTTCTTCAATATCATTCATCAAACCAATAATTTCTTTAACATAATTATTAGTCAACTCTTCCACATAATATGACCCTCCAACAGGATCTGGTTTTTTGGGTATCCCTGATTCATACGCTAATATCTGTTGAGTTCTTAAAGCAATTTTAACCGCATCTTCAGACGGTAGCCCCAATGCTTCATCATATGAATTTGTATGTAATGACTGAGTACCACCAAGGATTGCAGACATAGCCTGGATTGTTACACGAATAATATTATTCATTGGTTGTTGTGCAGTGAGAGTAGAACCACCTGTTTGCGTATGAAAGCGTAATTTTTTGGACTTCTCAAGTTTTGCGTGAAATCGTTTTTCCATAATTATATACCACACTCTCCTCGCAGCCCTAAACTTTGCAATTTCTTCAAAAAAACCATTATCTGAAGAAAAGAAGAATGATAACCTTGGCGCAAATTCATCTATAGACATATCGGCTTGCAGTGCCTGAAGCACATACTCGACGCCATTTGATAGTGTAAAAGCAATTTCCTGGATAGCTGTTGCTCCTGCTTCTCTTATATGGTATCCACTAATACTTATTGTGTTCCATTTTGGAACATATTCCTTACAATACGAAAAAATATCTGTAACTAACCGCAGTGATTTGTCAGGGGGGTATATATATGTCCCACGTGAGGTGTACTCTTTTAAGATATCATTCTGAATTGTCCCTCTTAATTTAGCTAGCGGTAATCCACGTCTTTGAGCCATTGCGAGATACATTGCAAAAATGATGATCGCTGTAGAGTTTATCGTCATTGAAACGCTTATATCATCCAATGGAATATCTTTAAAGAGCATTTCCATATCTTTGAGAGTATCAATGGCAACACCAACTCTGCCAACTTCACCTTTACTCAGTTCATGATCGGAATCATAACCTAGTTGGGTAGGCAAATCAAAGGCGACACTTAAACCTGTTTGACCTTGTGAAATAAGATATTTAAACCGTTCATTTGTCTCCCGGCTACTCCCGAACCCAGCATATTGTCTCATCGTCCATAATTTAGTTGAGTACATTTCAGGATAAATCCCTCGCGTATATGGAGGCACACCTGATTCTTCATTAACATCTTCTAACAGATTATCTATATTATAACGGTATGGCTTTCTCATTTTAACTTTCCCTTTTTACATTAGCGCAAAAACCAGTCATTGAACCCTCTAAAATTAAAGATGGTGATAGAGTTGCTCCTAAATTAAATGCTTGTATGTTTATTTCAATAAATTTTTCTTTGATTTGAGTCTTCATTGACTCACGTAATGCCTGTTGCTCAACGTATGGAATATGCTGAGACAGAATCCCGACAAGCACCATATTTGCATACATACTAGATTCAAATTGTTCTTGTGACTTAGAGAAAATTGGATATGTAAGCATAGCTCCAAATTTTTTAGATTCAAGCTCATTTCTACATACCACCTGATCATCAACTATTACCAATGACTGATCGTTCATATCATGCAAATCTTCTTTAAAGGCTGAGTCAGACAAAGCCACTAATAGATTAGGTTTTGTTACTTTTGGGAATAGTACTTCTTTTTTGCTTAGAATTATTTCGCTCTTACTGTAACCGCCCCTTGTTTCCGGACTGTATGATTGTGTTTGTACAACCTGTAAATCTTCATAGCTCTCCGTGGCCATACAAAGAACCACCCCAGCCAACAGAATTCCATGCCCCCCTGTTCCTGAGATTCTAACCTCATATTGCATCATGAAATCACTCCTTATTTTGTTTTAAATCGTTACACCTCTTTTGGTATCTGGTATAAAAATCATCACTTGTGCGAGTAAATAGAACTCCCATGGGGTACTTTTCCCCCTGTTTTGTTTCTGACAGTTTTTCCCATTTAGATCGTGGCAAACAAATATCTTTTTGCTTTTCCAACATTTGTGTGGCACTTTTCATACCATTTCTTCGTCCATAGTGAACAGTGCACTGTGTGAATACATCGATAACAGAAAATCCATTATGTTCAATCCCCTTTTGAAACAATTTTGATAAAGCTGGTGCACTACTTGTCATACCTCTAGCAATATAGGTTGCTCCTGCAGCTTTAGCCAATTCGCACAAATCGAGGGGGGGATCGCTATTTCCCGAGGGGGTTGTAGTGGTAATAGCATCAAGATTACTAGTAGGAGAAGATTGTCCCCCTGTCATCCCATAAATACTGTTATTAAAGATAACGACTGTTAGGTCGACATTTCTTCTACAACCATGAATAAAGTGATTACCACCAATAGCTCCACAATCTCCATCACCCATGAGAACAATTACCTTAAGTGTTGGATTAGCAAGTTTAATCCCCGTCGCAAAAGCTATAGGCCTGCCGTGGGTTGTGTGAACTGAAAATGTATTGAAAAATTTCGAAGCTCGTCCACTACAACCAATACCTGAAACAATCACCAGTTTTTCATTTTCAATATTTAATTCTGAAATTGCTCTTGCAAGGTTACTTAAAATCGTTCCATTTCCACAACCAGGACACCATTTATGTGGAAGGTTTTCAAAAGAAATAATCTGTTCAAGAGAATTACTCATCATATACCCTCCTTTCAATCTCTGCAATAATATCATTAGGTGTAAAAATAGTACCATCATATTTCTGTAAAGAAATAACGTTTTGATACTCTTTTTTTCTCATCTTTAGCTGTTCAACATACTGTCCCATATTCAGTTCCGGAATTACTATTGTCTTTACAGTTCGGGGAATTTCATCCATGAGTGGTTCATAAAACGGCCAAATTGTATTAATCTTCATTATCCCAACACGAATATTTTTTTCTCTTAATATTCTTACGGCTTCCACAGAGGACCTATATGTAATTCCGTAAGCAATTATAATAATTTCTTCACGATTTCTAATGTCTTTCTCATAAATACAAATATCATTAAGATTGCTTGTGATTTTTAATTTAAGTCTATTCATCAATTCTGTGACAGTATCTGGGTCAGATGAGTAATAACCAAACTCATTATGATGTAATCCTGTTATATGGTATGCTTGGGGAGTTCCAGGTTTCAAATAATATGGTATATTATCTTTGGTTTTTGCATAAGACCTGAATTTGCTAACATCTTTTAAATCCGATTCCTTTAACGTTTTTCGATCAATAATATTTATTTCTGCGCGATTTTTCATATTTACCTTCTCTCTCAGATGGGCAAGGGCCTCATCCATTAACAGGATTACAGGAGTTCTATATTTTTCAGAATAGTTTACAGCAGAAATAGTAAGATCATATGCTTCCTGAACAGATGTCGGGTACAATACAATAATTTCATGATCTCCATGCGTTCCCCACCTGGTCTGCATTATATCTCCTTGGGAAGGAGAAGTTGGTAAGCCAGTAGAAGGCCCCCCTCTCTGGACATTTACTATTACGCAAGGAATCTCCGTCATTATGGCATAACCAAGATTTTCCTGTTTCAGAGAAAATCCTGGCCCGCTAGTGGCAGTCATAGTTTTTTTTCCCGCAATTGACGCTCCAATAACACAGGCCATACTCGCAATTTCATCCTCCATCTGTATAAACACACCATCATGTATTGGGAGGGCGTGTGCAAATGCTTCGCTAATCTCCGAAGAAGGAGTTATAGGATAACCCGCAAAAAATTTGACACCAACTTGGATTGCTGCTTCAACAATTGCTTCACTTCCTTGCATTATTCTATTCATAAATAGTTTACCCCTTTTCAGCGAATCTTCAAAACAAAATCTGGACAACTGAGTTCACAGACTTTACATGCAATGCAATCATCAGGAGATAATATTTTTACTTTCCCCTCTTCAATACATAGAACATTTTTTGGACAAACATATACACAGATTCCACATCCCTTGCACCAGTCCTCATGGAGAACTTTAACTTTCTCTTTTCTGGGGTTATCTGGGCTCATCTTTTAAACTCTCGATCATTTTTTTATAGATGTATATATGATGTGTTTCTATACCAGTCGCATCCTCAAAGTCTATTATGAAGCCATCGGCATGAGCAATGACTGGATTCAGTAGAAAATACGCCCTATGCATTCAAAATCTCTTCCATATACTTTTCAAAATCTCTAATTGCTTTATATCTTTCAATCAGTTTTTTTGCCTGTTTTAAGGTTGGGGGAGCTACAAATACGCTACCGGTTAGTGAAGCGCCTGTACCAGCTACTCGATTATTCTCTGCGATTTCAAGAACCTCATAAGCATGTTTTATCTGCTCCTCATCTGGAGTGTAATATTCACGAACAATGTCTGCTTGAGATGGGGACACTAACAGCATACCTTCATACCCCAGCTCCTTTGCAGGATCTATAAATTTTTTCAACCCTTCAATATTATGAACATCAATATAAGGGGTATCTATTGGTATTAAATTATGGGCTCGACAAGTAAGCAACACCTTACTTCTTGCAAATAGCAAAGATCGACCATCTTCTGAATGACTTCCTTTAGTATCGCCTAGTAGATCTTCTGCTCCAAAAAGCATCCCAATAATCCTTTTAGAAGATAATGCGATCTCCTCAGAATTGATAATAGACGCGGGGGTTTCCATAACAACAATTATCTTGAAGTGTCCGATAGGAAGCCCCAAATCCTTTTCTTTTTCAGTAATAATATTATCAAATACAATTAAATCACCAGCAGAATATGGCTTAGTATAGAGAAATCCATCTAAATTTGCACACGCAACTACTTGGATATCCTGTTCTGTCAAGCCTGTTTCCAATGAATTGACACGAACAAAAACTGGACGCCCATCAATAACATCTGAATTTAATGTCGCAGATATCTGCCTCCGTGCGTCATCTTTTAGATTTATCGGAACACCATCTTCAAGATCAAGAACAATGCTATCACATTTAGATCGAAAGGCTTTTTGTATATATTTCTTATTATAACCATTCACTATTAGAGGAGTTCTTAAAACCGGAGTACCCTGATATTTTTTCATCACTTTATCCTTCCTTTTTTTATTCTTTTGATCCATCCGTTTTTCTCCCCTCGTGAAAGAATAACATTAAGAACATCTTTTTTGGTATTGCTCAATTGTTCTGCATCTTCTATCGTAAATATTTTTATTTTGGAGAGTTCACCCAATAAATTCATTCTCAATAATATTCACCACAATTAACAACAAAATTTACTTTAGCCTATATAATTGGGAATATTTAACTCTTATGTTTCCAGGGTAAAGAAAGAGACAATTGGATATGAGTAATACAAAATACTACAAAAAATGTAATCTTTCAGTCAAAAAAATACAATGACTCAATAAATCCATCCTATTGCTTCCCTGCTCTTTTCTTAAAGAAAAAATATCATCCCATACTTAATTAGATACTCCCTTCAACACTGAACAAGTAACGTATGTCGTATCAATCTTCTTGCTATATGTCAAATTTCTAACTGACGTATTTCGGTATTGATTTTTTGCGCTGCTTCTTTTTTTCACCTGGTAGATTTCGCAGGCAAAAGATGATTGTTTCATAAGGTCGCGCCTGACAACGTTTGCACGTAATTTACCTGACAGCCTTTGCAATTTTTAATGAGGAATCTGACAGCCTTTTACAGGGTTTACTTTGGAGGTGAAATTTTTTTTAGCTTGGTTGAGTCAATGGAAAAGTTTGTGGTTGATTATTAATGGTTTTTCCTTCTGTTGGGAACTGCTGAATTTCATATATGAAAGCGAGCAGATAACTGTTGCGGAATGTCGGTTATATGTGCCTGGTAAAATTATAACTTTAAAAGAGATTGAAGAATATTCAAAAAAACACCCAAAAATCGTTAATAGTAATATACACATAACGAGAAATGAAGGCTATATAAAATTCTTAAAGGAAGGTAAAGCGAAGTGAAAGTAATAATATTAACCGAAGGGGGCTCCGATATTGGCTTTGGTCACATTACCCGGAGTACTGCATTATATCATCTTTTTAAAAAGAGCGGAAACAAAGTCGAGTATATTATTAAGGGTGATGAATGTGTCGCAGAATTTATGAAGGGTAAAAAATACCAGTTACTTGATTGGCAGCAGCAGAGGGAACAGGTATATAAAATGATTGAAGAAGATGATGTTGTTATTATTGACTCATATAATGCAGATGATGAATTTTATTCAAAGATAGCGGAATTGGCATCTGTTGGGGTTTATATTAATGGAAATAAGAGATTAAATTACCCGGAAGGAATAGTTGTAAAGGGAAGTTTATATGCAAAAAAAATAAAATATCCGAAAAAACCGGGAACAATTTATTTGTTAGGTCCCGATTATGTAATGTTAAGAAAAGCATTTTGGGAAGTTGAAAGAAAGGAAATAAATAAAAAAATTAAGAACTTTTTTATTGCTTTTGGTGGCGAAGATATAAAGAATAAAACTCCGGAAATTATGGAATTATTAAATACTCATTATACTCACATTAAGAAAAATATTATTATAGGTAAAGGGTTTCGCAACATTAGAGAGATAGAAAACATTAAAGATAAAAATACAAATTTAATATTTTCTGCTACGGCTAGTAAAATGAAAAAATTAATGCAGGATTCAGATGTGGCAATTTCATCAGGAGGGCAGACTTTGTATGAGTTGGCTAGAGTAGGTGTACCTACAATAGCGGTTTGTTGTGCTGAAAACCAGAAGGCAAATATAGAAAGCTGGCAAAAAATAGGATTTATTGAGTGCTGGGTGCATTACAATGATCCTAATTTTAAGGACCGCATTTTAGAGGCCATAAATACAATGAAAAGTCACTCTGAAAGAAAAAAACGTTCAAATATTGGTTCAAAGGCTGTTGATGGTCGAGGGGCAGAAAAGGTTTTTAAAAAGATTATACATATGAGGAGGAATAATGAATAGTGACGGAAGAGAAAGTTATGGTAAGTTCTATGAAGAGTTTACTATTGGCGATGTATATAAACATTGGCCCGGCAAAACAATAAACACCTATGATAATAATCTTTTTTGCTTGTTAACAATGAATCATCATCCGGTTCATATAGATGAAGAGTATACAAAAAAACACCCTCATAGGCAGATTTTGGTCGTTGGAACTTATGTAATTAGTTTAGTGGTAGGTATGAGTGTTAGAGATACAAGCGGAAAAGCAATAGCTAATTTAGAGTATACTAACATCGTTCATAACTCTCCAGTATTTATTGGGGATACAATATATGCAGAAACGGAAGTTTTGAACAAGAGGCTTTCAAAATCCAATCCTGAACGTGGAATTGTAGAATTAGAACTAACAGCGTATAATCAAAATAATAAAAAAGTATTAACATTGAAAAGAAAGATACTTGTACCAAAAGAGGAGAGGAAAAACAATGGAAAATCCTGATAAAAAAATAGTTATTATTGGGGCCGGTGGTTCTGGTACTGTAGTATCTTCAGTTATAGAGGATTTACGAGATGTGGGTGAAAGTATAGATGTATTGGGTTTTCTTGATGACGGTAAGGAGCCAGGAGAGATGATTAATAATTATCCGGTTCTAGGTAAAGTTTCAAAATATAAAAAATATTTGAATATGAAAGACGTGTTTTTTATATATGCATTGATCAATCCAACCCGCTATAAGAAACGAATTAAGATGTTGGTAGAAAAAAATATACCGATTGATAAATTTGTAACAATTGTTCACCCAACCGCCGTTGTACCAAGATATTCCTCGCTTGGTAAAGGAACTGTGTTGATGCCCGGAGTTATTCTTTCTCCAAATGTTACAATAGGAAATAATGTGCTTGTTTTTGCAAATTCCTTTATTGGGCATGATACTGTTGTGGAAGATTATTGTTTTATTTCAAATTGTGTGAGCATAGGAAGCACTGTTAAATTGAAAAAGGGATCATATGTTGGTAGCAATGCTTCGGTGCTGGAAAAGGTAACTATGGGAGAGTATTCTATGGCGGGCTTAGGTGCAGTAGTTTTAAAAGATATTCCCACTCAAAAAAGATCAGTGGGAAATCCAGCTAGAATATTGGATTAATGTATATTAATGGCAATGACAGTCAAACAACCGCTATTCGAAGAAATTACATGAACCTAGTTTGGAGAGGACTCTAAATTTTTAAAATTACCATTCTAAACTACCATAAATAATTGGGTCATCTATCTCCAAATCCTTTAATGCTCTCTTTCCAATAATCTGGGTTAAATACTTAGGAGGCAATCCATAGGCAGGTCTAATCACTTTTATTTTATCTTTTGTTATATTTTCACCTTTTTTAATTGACTTTTTAGCATAAATAGAACGACGAGCAGTTATTCGGGATGTTTCTTTTTCTGATTGAACGGGATATTTAATGCTGGAGCCTTCACTCTCTTCAGCAGTTCTAATATTTTTTACCATCTCTTTGAATTCAGATGGCTTTAAAGCAAAAGAGTGATCGGGGGTGCCTAAATCCTCGTCCAAAGTTATATGTTTTTCAATTACGCATGCTCCCATTGCCACTGCTAAAGCAGGAATTACTGTACTTTTTGTGTGATCTGAAAAACCAATCGGCAACTTAAAGGTTTTTTCCAAAGTGTTCATGGCAGATAAATTCACTTCTTCAATTTTTGTAGGATATCTACTAACGCAATGGAGTAATACAATTTGTTGATTTCCCGTATTCCAACTAGTATAAATCGCTTCCTCGACTTCACCTATCGTAGCTGCCCCTGTAGACAAAACAATTGGTTTACCTTTTCTAGCTATTTTTTCAATAAACGGTAAATAAGTAATATCGCCAGAAGCGATTTTATAAAATGGAACATTTATTTTTTCCAACCATTCTATCCGTCGGAAATCGAAAGGAGTAGATGCAAAAACTATTCCTTTCTTGCTACAATAGTTATTAAGTTTAAAATGAGCTTCCTTTGATAAACTGTATTTGTCTAAAATTTTATGAGAAGGGTTCCCTCTCGTAACAAGAGAATCTCCTTCATATGATTGGAATTTGACGGCACTAGCACCTGATTCAACAGCTACATCGATAAGTTTCTTAGCGATTTCAAGATTACCATTATGGTTTGAACCAATCTCTGCAATTATATAACACAGATTGTCCCTACCTATGGTTTTATCTCCTATTTTTAACTGTTTAATTTTATTGCTCATCCTTTACCTTCTTTTGTTTTATATTTTTATTGATTGCTTTTAGTTTAGGATTTTTTATTAACAATTTAATTATATCTTCCAAATAAAAATTGTGTTTTCCTTTATAAAGTTCTTCATAAATCTTCTTGATTAATCTATAATCTTCTGGCGTATCTAATGTTAGTCTATAATCAGAGAAATCAATATCATTTTTGTAATAGTAAATATCATCTGAATACTTCTCATAGATGTATGGTGTTACATGTTCTCTTTGATATTTCTCTTTTGTATTTTCAAAAGCCTCCTTTAAAATATTAATGGAAAAGATTACTGTATCCATGCCTCTTGGATAGGTTCTTTTATTTATATCTAAACCCGCATTTGAAACCATTGTGTAATTATTACTGCAATAAAAAGCGATTACATCATCTATAATATGCGGGTCAATCAATGGGCAATCTGATGTTATCCTAACTACTTCATTCAATCCAAACTCAATAGCTGAATGATAATATCTGGATAAAACATCTTCTTCGCTTCCTCTAAAAAAATTTACATGATTTCTTTTTGCTTCTTCTACAATTACTTCATCTCTTTTATGTTTTGTAGTTGCTATAATTATCTCATTAATTAGATTTGACTGCTTGACCCGTTGAATGACATGATGAAGTACTGATTTACCTTGTAAATCTTTCATAACTTTTCCAGGTAATCGCGTAGAGCCCATCCTTGCTTGAATTATACAACCAACGTTAGTCATAATTATCCCTCATTTAATTGAATATTTTCTAATTACATTTTTTACTGTTTCAATAACATAATCAACATCATTATCATTCATCTTAGGATATAACGGTAGAGAAATAATCCGCTCATACAACCATTCAGCATTAGAACATAGCCCTGTACTATAACCAAGTTTTTGATAATATGGATGAAAATAAACTGGAATATAATGAACTTGAACACCTAATTTATTCTTGCGAAGTTCGTCAAAAACTTTTTTCCGATTAACTGAAAGTTTTTCCAAATTCAATTGAATCACATACAAATGCCATGAAGGATTAACATAATCGGGATGAAACGGAGTAATGATTTCATCAACTTTTTCAAATGCTTCATTATACCTTATAACGATTTCTCTCCGACGTTTAACAAAATCATCAATTTTACTTAATTGACTTATCCCTAAAGCACACTGCAAATCGGTGATTCGATAATTAAAACCTAACACTTGTTGTTCATAAAACCAACCACCATCATTTTTAGAGATAAAATCATCTTCGTTTTTTGTAATTCCATGATTCCGAAATAACAACATCTTTTCATACAATTCTTCTGAATTAGTCGTCACCATGCCTCCTTCTCCAGTAGTCATGTGTTTGACTGGATGGAAACTAAAAATGGATAAATCAGAAATACTACCGACCTTTTTTCTTTTATATGTTGATCCAACGGCATGGGATGCATCCTCGATAAGAATCAGATTATGATCTTGAGCAATATCAGCAATCTCATCTAATTCACAAGGTTGACCCGTATAATCAACAGGAATTATTGCTTTCGTTTTACTTGTAATCTTTTTTCTAATTTCTAAAGGAGCAATATTATACGTTTTTTTATCAATATCAGAAAAAACTGGTCTGCCACCTTGATATAAAACACAATTTGCTGAAGCAGCAAAAGTCAAAGGAGTAGTTATCACTTCATCTCTATTATAAACTCCTGCAGCAAATGCTGCAGTATGCAAAGCAGCAGTGCCACTTGAAACAGCCACCGCAAACTTAGAACCAACATAATGAGCAAATGATTTTTCAAACTCTTCAACGTTAGGTCCTGTAGTAAGCCAATCACCTTTTAAAACAGAAACAACAGACTCAACATCCTTTTCATCAATCCACTGTTTCCCATAAGGAATAAACTTATTCAACGATTAAACCTCCATCTCATAATCAATTGTATCGCCAGGAATTTCAGCAGTTTTAGAAAAAACAACTAAACTAGCATTATTCTCACCAACATTTTTTACCACATGACCAACCATTGGAGGAATATATAAAAGAGTATACTCTACAGAATCTTCATCTAAGATAATCTCCACTTTTTCTTTTGTTTCAACATCCTCCAAAACAACTTTAATTTTACCAGTAACAATAGCCAACCATTCCTCTTTTCTTTTATGATAATGCATTGCTCTAAACTTCTTTGGTTTAATAACGACAACATAAGAATGAACACCAGTAAATGGAACATCCTCATGCTCTGAGGAAACAAGTTCAGCAAGCCACCCATCATCACGCGAATACTTTTTCCGAATCAATTTTTTAGCTATCATAAATTATCAATAATTTTTTTCAATTCATCTTCAGAAAGCCATTCGCTGTTATTATCACTTGAATATGTGAAACCATCTTGAGGTTTCTTACCTTTACTATAATTTTTTTTATTCCAATAAGAATGCTCTGGTTCAATAACAAAAATATCCTTAAATTCTAAACTATGTCTAGATTCATCAGCAGTAAGCAATGTTTCATGTATTTTCTCACCTGGGCGAATACCAATAATCTTTATTTCTGCTTCAGGAGCAATAGCATCTGCCAAATCAGTAATCTTCATACTAGGAATCTTAGGAATAAAAATTTCTCCACCCTGCATCTTACCAATAGAATCAATAACAAAATTCACACCTTGCTCAAGTGTCAACCAAAACCGAGTCATATCTGGATCAGTGATAGTAAGAATACCTTGCTTTTTTTGTTTTTTGAACAATGGAATAACACTACCACGACTCCCAATGACATTACCATACCGAACACAACTAAACTTCGTATCCTTTTTTCCAGCATATGAATTTGCCTGCACAAACAATTTCTCAGCAGTCATCTTAGTAGCACCATACAAATTAACCGGATGAACAGCTTTATCCGTACTAATTGCCATTACTTTTTCAACATTATTATCAAGTGCAGCATCAATTACATTAACCGCACCATCAACATTTGTTCGAATAGCTTCAATAGGATTATACTCACAAGCAGGAACCTGCTTTAACGCGGCAGCATGTACAACAATGTTAACACCCTCCATCGCCCTATTTAATCGATTCCGATCACGAACATTTCCAATAAAGAAACGCAAACGACCATCATCAAACTTTTGTCTCATATCATACTGAAGTTTTTCACCACGAGAAAAAATCCTTACAGACTCAGGATCATGATTATCAAGAATTGTTTCAGCAAACTTATTACCAAAAGAACCAGTACCACCAGTTACAAGAATAACCTTGTTATCAATATCATTCATTTTAAATCATCTCAACACAACAAACTATAGCATCACTGCATATTATAATCATATTAAAAAACCTTGCTTTCTTATTTGATGCCAACAATATCACTTAAAAACTTTTCATAATTTTCTTTCCAATTTGAATTAAAATAATATTCTAAATCATAATTAGATTCTTGTTTATCATTATTTTTAATTAATTCTTCAAGTTCTTTGTTTTCTTTGAATCTAATACCAACATCTTTAGGAATATAAATTCTTGAACTTTCATCATCTATAATATAAATCTTTTTATTAAATCCCATTGCTTCAAAAATAGTAGTAGAAGTATGAGCGACAATGTGTTCACATTCAGCAATAAACTTGTAAATATCGCCAGATTTAGCAACTTTTACATTATTATACTTGTAAAGACTTTTATATCTGTCTTCAAAAGGAACTTCACCTGGATGCAACTTAAAAACAATCTTATAAGTTGGTAGTTTTTCAGCTAAATACCGTGCAATACTCACAAAACTCTTAGTCATACTACCCTGTGAAACAACTAAAACCGTATTCTTCTTTTCTTTCACCTGTTTATATTTTTGTATACTATGATAAAAATGCGGAGCACCAATAGTAACCGTTTCACCAGGTATATTCATCTGCTCATTCCAATAATCACCATACGTCAACACATAATCAGGAAAATACTTCCGATACTCATCACTCTTCAACACACCTTCACCATAATTATAAGCTAGATGCCCCTTTGAAATAGTTCCATGTTGAAACTCTCCAGTAACAATACCATTATCTTTAGCAGTTTTAAGTAAAATAGCATTATAGCTTCCACCATATGAAGCTGTTTGTAGTAAAATTACTCGAGGTTCTAATTTCTTAAAAACATTTAAAAAGTAATTTTTGTACGCATTATATTTGATATAAAAAATATATAATTTTCTTTTAAGATGATCTATATATTTATTTCTGTTGTACTTCCCTGCTTTTAAAAAATCAATAAAATTTTCAATGCCAGAATCCTTTTTTTTCGATAAAAGAATATGTTTTATATATGAAAGAAATGCTAGTAGGTCATCATATTCTTTGGTAGCATAATTATCAGTTTTATCTGGTATAAAATAACTACCCTTAAATGATCGGTCAATTTCAAGGCATTTATCAGTAATGGAGGAAAAATAATGTGAATGTCTATTTAAATTTCTATTATTTAACCTTCCTCTAGCCGTTGTATAAAAGAGAATATCATAGGTGCCATTTTTCTTATGAGGAGCATAATGGAGAGTATCAAAAACATATTTAAATCGTTTAAACGAAAGAAGTGGTGTCGATGCATGGGGTTTGGAAAATTGATTTTTACTATTGTTAATATGATTTAAAAATTCATATCTAACAATAGGCCATATCAAAAAATCAATTTTTTTGATCCTAAAATTATGATTTATGATTTGATTTTCAATACTAAATAAGGCTTTATTATCCATAATTTTATCCCGGAATTGTTAGAGTTAATCATTATATTAAATTCTTTATGAAATATACATGTTAGAACATTATCATAATTTCAAATAGATGAAAGATAAGGTACAATTACCTATCTGACCAATAATTTCAAATTGGTTACTATTATTAATAAATAACTGTTACAACTACATGAGGTTTTGTATTTATGAAAGTCGCTATTGTTCTTGGTACTCGTCCGGAGATCATTAAAATGGCCCCGATAATTCGTTTACTACAGAAAAAAAATATGGATTTTTTTATCGCTCATTCAAATCAGCATTATTCTAAAAATCTTGATGAAATTTTTTTTAAAGAACTTCAGCTTACTAAACCAAAATACAATCTTAGAGTTGGTTCAGCTGATCATGGTAATCAAACGGGTAACATTCTAATTAAAGTTGAAAAAGTTCTACTTGAAGAAAAACCAGATGTTGTTTTAGCTCAAGGAGATACAAATACGGTTCTTGCTGCTATTTTAGCAGCATCAAAACAGAATATACCCACAGGTCATGTAGAAGCAGGTCTTCGTAGTTATGATAGAAGAATGCCTGAAGAAAAAAACAGAATTATTTGTGATGTTCTCTCTGATTTCTTATTTGCACCTACCAGTGTCCAAGAAAAAATATTACTCGGAGAGGGATTACCCTCCGACCGTATTTTTGTAGTCGGAAATACCATTGTTGATGCAGTTCTTTGTCATAAGATCATTTCAGAAGAATCATCAGATATTTTAAAAAATCTTAGTCTTTCTTCAAAAAACTATGTATTAGTTACTGCACATCGAGCGTTAAACGTAGATAGTAAACACTCATTACAACAACTTGTCAAATTAATTGAATCAATTCCAAAAAATACTAACTTACCAGTGATATATCCAATTCATCCGAGGACAAAAGCAAAATTAAGAAAATATCATATGTCCATTAAAGGAGCAATACTTATCGATCCGGTTGGATACCTTGACTTTTTAAAACTAGAACAAAACGCATCCTTAATAGTGACTGATTCTGGAGGTATACAAGAAGAAGCATGTATCCTCAAAGTCCCCTGTATCACAATTCGTGAAAACACTGAAAGACCTGAAACTGTTACAGTAGGAGCAAACAAGCTTGTCGGCCTTGACATTCACAAACTCAATCAAGCAATTAACTACCATAACGATCATTTGCCCAACTGGAAAAATCCATTTGGAGATGGACAGACTGCTCAACGAATAATTGAGGTGTTAAAATCAAAACTGTAACAATTGTAGGTTTAGGCTATATGGGACTTCCAACTGCTTTATTACTCGCAAGATCAAAGATAAAAGTATATGGTTACGATATAGATCATACAAAAATAAATTCGTTAAAAGAAGGAAAATTGCCATTTAGTGAAAAAGGATTGAAGGAATTATTTTCCGAAGTAAAAGAATATTTTCAACCCGTTGAATCATTACAATTCTCCGATGCTTTTATTCTTACATTGCCTACACCTATTACAAAAAATAAAACTTGTGATATTTCTTATGTTACCTCTGCTGTAAAATCTGTTTGTACTGTTTTAAAGGATAATGACTTAGTTATACTTGAATCTACAGTATCTCCAGGAACAACAATGAATACGGTCAAACCATTGCTTGAAAAAACAGGGAAACATTTTTTTCTTTCATATGTTTCTGAAAAAGCAATTCCAGGAAATACAATTTATGAAATGCAACACAATCATAGAATCATCGGCGGAATCAACAAGGAATCTGCAAAAAAAACAAAAGAGATATATTCCTCTTTTGTTCAGGCACCGATTCATCTAACAGATTGTACCACGGCTGAAACAGTGAAACTATTGGAAAATACTTATCGAGACGTTAATATAGCTCTTTCAAATGAACTTGCAAAAAGTTTATCCCGTGTACATGTGAATGTATGGGAAGCAATTCAACTTGCAAATTATCATCCACGAGTACATCTTCATCTACCAGGTCCCGGTGTCGGCGGTCATTGTATTGCCATTGATCCCTGCTTTCTAGTCAATGAAAATACATCTTTAATTAAAGAAGCACGTCGTATCAATGATACCATGCCTAAATATGTAGTTGCAATGATAGAAAATCTACTTGATACAACGACATCATCTACTGTTGTTCTCCTTGGTGTTTCATATAAAGGAAACGTTGATGATGACCGAGAAAGCCCAACTTACACTATTAAACAACTTCTTGAATCTAAAGGAATAACCGTTCGACTCTATGACCCACTTATAACAAATAACCCAGAAATATCCAATCATATAGAAAATGTAACTAAGAATGCTGATTGTTTGGTCTTAGTAACAGATCACAATATCTTTAAAAAAATAAATCCAAAAAATATTACAAACATGAATCATAAACAACTGGTTGATTCACGTAATATTCTCAATCATGATACTTGGGAAAAGGCTGGTTTTACAGTAAAAATACTGGGGTCCGGCAAAAAACAGATGTAAGAAAAAAGTATCAGAGTGTTCCACCATATTTTGATAATAACTGCCTAAAATATTTCAATGGATTCATCCATTCTGGAAAGATACCATGTTTAATGTTCGCATTTGATTTGAACCACTTGTTCATCCATCTCCATCGATTAATCAAGGTATCATCTAATCGGATATTTACCTGTTTTTGGGTATAATTGGGCACTTTTACATCTAAAAAATCACATATCTCCTTTAAAAATTCATAAGGATTATTTTTTAACTTTTCAAAATCACAAACTAAAACTTCGTCAAATAAATCAAAAAGTATATCTTTGTAAGTCTTATAATCAAAATCAACCGTTGATTTAAAACGATCCAACCATTCATCAAAGGATTCGACACCACCAATTTTCACATATTGGGTATACAATGACTTCAACCAACTTTTTTCATCCCTAAAAACAACGATTATTTTTGCTTGTGGGTAAACTTGATGAATGCGATGAATTATTTGATATGATGAAGCCCGGGGTTGCATTGTCGCTGAAATACCAGAAAGATTTTCATCACTCACCAAATTTAATTTATCATTAGATACTGGTGTCTTGTAATCAAAAAGAAGTGATTCTGATCCTAGCACATTAACATTTTTTAAATTAGGAAATATTTGCCGTTGAAGAAATGTTGAACCAGTCCGTGGAAGGCCTAAGTGAAAAGCTATTTTTATATCATTCATAGTTTTTTCTCCATTGTTTACCAAGTTGAGAAATAGAAACAAATGAAATTTTCCAATCGTTTGGTACCAAACTAGATATGTTAGATAAAAACTTATCTAAATACAAAGGATTCTTCAAAGATTTTGGATGACCAGTCATTACAAATACTCCTTGATCTTGTTTTTTGTTATGCAACTGTTTGATTCCACATTTAAAAAGAATTTCGATTTGCTTTTCTGTTTGGGTACAATAATTCCAAATGAATGGTTTCTTTAATAGTGATGGTTTTAAAAATGAAACAAGTTGGTTATCTGTCAAAAAAGATGATTGTTGATCTATGGAATTTAAAGAGTTTTGACAACCATAAGATTTCTTATCTTTCTTTGAAAACAGATATTCAGATAACTCAAATATTCTTTTATAGACTGGTAAATGTGCAGTAAAAATTGGTATTTCCAGGACCGTATCCCTCTCAGGACTTCTCTTATTTATATCATCAGGTGTAACCCACCAAGGAGTGATTGATTCAGTAGCAGTACGAAAATCATAATAAAACGGATTATATGTACGATACCCTCCTTTATGAACAGTACTATCAATCCAAATGTCTTGTTCATTCATGGCTTTTAACACGTTTTTTTCTGGTTGTATACAGTATCCGCCCGCTCGAAAAGCAATACACTCATAATCATTGCGCACAGGCTGTAAAAGAGAGTTTAAATCCTTTTTTCCCTTAAAAAATAACCCTCTTAACGAAAGAAAATCATCTTTTGAGCCTAATCCATGAGGCACAAGAGGAAGCCTCCACCATTCTTGATTCAACATCCACTGTTTATGATCAAAAACTGCGTTTAACCATTGAGGATGAAAATGTAACTGAACATCATGACCTCTTCTAATCATCTCGCGAAGTTGATCCTCAATCATCAAATGTGGTTGGTACCCAAGATTTTCTTCCAATTCCTTAGCATACTTTTTAAAAGCCCAATACTCACACATTTCAATAAAACTTGTTAACGCTGCCTTATGTTTATCACATACATTCATCAGATCTTCTGAGGGAGCAATCATACAATTCTTTACATCACCGTTTCCATTACCGAATAGTTCATAATCTGAAGTAATAGCAATAAAAACTTGTTTCATACTATACTCACCTTCCTATTTACAACTTTTGATGAAAAAGTCAACTTGAAATCCTCCTTTAATTCTTGGTAACTTGAAGCGTATTACCGGCACCTTTTGTTTTTTACCATATTTCTGAGAATAATAACCCGAGATGATTTCACTATTAATTGTTTCCGTAGGATCGTTAAGTTTTAATAAAAGAAACCTTTTTGAATCTAAGATAGTAGTATAAATATTATTTCCAGTTGATTTTATATCAAAATTATGCCCTAGATGAAAAAACCATTCATATGAATGAACGCCGTTAGTATAAAAAAAATCTGAAATTTTTAATATATCTTCTCCTTTTTGCAATTCAAACCGACGCCGATGAACAACCGGATTCTTTAATCGAGAGTATCCTGTATGTTCTGCATCAAAAACACAATTAGTTCTTGACTTGCTCCACTCTTTTATCGTAGAAAGGGAACAATACTGTTTGAAAGAAAAAGCATTCAATTCATCAAAAACATTTTGTTCCACTCCATCAATCTTAACTGTGTTATGTGCTGCCGTTTCACGAAACTTCTTTCTCTTACGAAGATTAGCAGTATACACGTAGGTTCCTGGATCAATAAAAACAGGTGTATTATTGTATGTTAAAACAAAACTAAAAACATCATTATGAAGATGGCCAGTTTTAATTGGAGAATTTGAAAAACCTCCAACAATAAAAAGATTAATTTTATCTGATTTCATAATGGCAAAATTTGGATTAGTATATTTTTTTGATATGGGAACAACCTTAGATCGATCCTTTAAATCCTCTCTTTTTAAATTTTTATTTGATAGAAGCCAATTAAATTCAATGGGGGCATTAGAATTTGATGAAACAAAGTCTGAACGATGAAATAACAATGAGGCCATATGAAAAATAGCGTCAAGACTTGTCTCATTTAACCCAGAAAAAATATATCCATTGTCATAATCTCCAATTAAAGGAAAATCATCATTTGAAAACTTAACATGACCTAACAGCTCTACCATCACTTCCACTTTTTGCAAAACATCATTGGGAATTTTTAACTTCAATTTTTCTAAAAAGATAAGAGATAATAACAAAATCTCGGCAACTAACTTTTGATATCCAAAGCTTCCCTCATAATGAACTCCGTCATCTGAAAGTTGAAACAAAGTTTCAGATAACAGTTCTTTATAAGCATAATTCATCCATTTTTTACCATATCTTTCATTTAAAAAAAATGATCCAATTACTAATAGCCCAAGAAGATCAGATAAATAATGATTTCCCTTTGCTTTTCTATCACGCCAAATATTTAGATACAAATATTGTCCATGTAAAAACAAATAATGAGTAATTGATTTTTTCAATTCTGAATCAATCTCTTTTTTATGATTGAGGATGGATAGAGCGAAAATCCAATTGACGGATCTAATAGATATTTCCATCAAATTAGACCAGTTAATACCTTTTCCACAAGGATTTTTTTCTATCCAAGATTGAACAAGTGAAAGTGCAGTATCATAATAAACAATGTTATCAGTGATTTGATAAGCCACGGCAAGTGTAACTAAATAATGAAACCTACTTAACTCCCAAGGGATTTTAATATCTGCTTCCACTTCTTCATCTATGTAAGAAAATAATTTATCAGATTTATTCATATAATCAATTTTTTCAGACCAACGATAAGAATGATAAAAATCATAATGCCAATCAATATCGCCAGAAAAGCAATAATTGTTAAAACCAAGAATTTGAAACTTTTTTTTGGTGATGAGTTCGGCCTTTTCAAGTAGCCTTACTTTTTCAGATTTATTAATTAAAGAATAAAACGAATTATTTTTGCCAAAGTCTTCAAAAAAATTATTAAAAAATTTTTCATAATAATTAAAGCAAGAGTCAGTAGCTAAGGATTTTCTATTCCGAAAAAAATCTTCATTCACATTTTTTAAAAAATACCATTTAGCATAAAAAAATCCAGTTTGAAATAAGTCCAAAAGTGATCGAAACTGTTTAATATTTTTTTTCTTCATTAACATCCTCATTAATATAATTGTAAACAGTAATCGTTTTATGAACTTGACTATTACAGAATGCTATACATATGAAAATAATGATAATTACAGAACATTTCCCTCCGAAATTAAGTTCAGCAAGTCAAAGAATAAAAAATATATCACAAACGTTCAGTGAAATTTCAGAAAAAAACATAGTAAATGTATTTGTCTATAACTCAAAGAAAAGTTCTCAGGGATGGAAAAGAAAAGAAAAAATAAATAATGTATTAATTAACAGTTATGATCGTACTATATTACCTAGAATCTTTCATTATGGTGATACTATAAATCCACTAACATTTATTGTATTTTTTTTATTGTTAATTAAGCAGGCCAAATCCTCAAAATCTGATTTTCTTTTTGTTACTGTTCCACCACATTTTATTTTTCCTTTTGCAACCTATTTGGTTTCAAAAATAATCAAAAAACCATTTGTTATCGATATTCGCGATCATTGGAAAGCAAGTAAATCATACAATATTAAAACAAATTCAAATTTTTTAAAAAAATTTATGGTATTATTAGATAAAATACTTGAAAAATTATTTATTTTTACTTGTAAAAAATCTTTATTGATTTCTACTGTATATCCAACGATTAGAAAATATTTGCAGAAGAAAAATGTCAAAACACCAATAGAATTAATACCAAATGGTATAAATTTTGAAGAATTAAATAAACAAAAAGAACAATTTAATAAAATTGAAACACTTGAAAAATACAACATTCCTTATGAATCCAATAAAAAATATATCATATATATTGGAAATGAATCTGAATATTATGATATTTATATTTTTATAAAGGCAATACAAAATCTTACTTACCAGGAAAACATTCATTTAATAATTGTGGGCCGTCATCCTAAATTAAGAAAGAGATTAGATAAAGAAAAAAAGTTGAGGAATGTTTCTATTGTAGGAAGTTTACCACATGATCAACTTTTAAAAATTTTACTTGCTTCAGATGCGGCAATATATACGCTTGAAAAAAATTTCCCTAATCCGGATGCAGCATTAGGAACAAAAGTTTTAGAATATATTGGCTGCAATCTACCCATACTTTCGGTTGCTCCAAGGGAAGCATTAACTTCTTCAATTATTAAAGAAAATGATATTGGAATTAGTCTCACTTGGGAAAATACTGATAAATTAAAACACTCTATAAATGAAATCCTTAGTTCCAAATCATATAAGGAAAATATTAAAAAATACCAGCAATCTTTCTACAAAAAATATAATAGAGAATTTAATAATAAAAGACTTTACAAAAAAATTGAGGAGATGATTAACAAAAAATATTAATAATTTTTTTCAATCCAATTTTTAGTAGATTTAATACCATTCTTAATAGGAATTTCAGGTAAATAATCTAAAATATGGTTTGCCTTTTTTATATTAACATAATTACGATATATTTCTCCAGATCTTGGGGAAGTATATTCTTTAATTATTTTTTTTGAAAAGCAGTTTTCTAAAATTTTAATTAATTTATTAATTGATGTTTCCTTACCTGTTCCCAATTGAAAAAGATCATGAGGTTTATCTAATCTTTTTGTTAAAGCAAGAAATATTCCTTGGGCGATATCTTTAACATTAACAAAATCCCTAGTTTGATTTCCATCCCCAAATATAGTAATTTTTTCATCATTTAAGATTTTTCTAATAAATTTAGGTATCACACTTCCTTTATTTTCACAAAAAGGCCCATATACGTTCGAAAAACGTAGAACTACCGTAGATAAATCATAAGAACCCGAATAAGCACTACAATATCCTTCACAGGCAAGTTTACTAGCCCCATATGGAGAAAGAGGCCTTGGAACCTTTGATTCATCCAAAGGCATTTCCTGTTCACCAAGTGGTGCAGCAGATGAAGCCTGAACAAACCTTTTAATTTTATTTTTTACTGATTCTTCTAACAAAATTATTGTCCCCTTAACATTTACATTCATATCAAACAAGGGGTCTTCAACAGAAGGAATTACACCTACTTGTGCAGCAAGATTTACAACATAATCACAACCAGTAATTCCTTTATTTACGTCTTCTCTGTTTCGAATATCTCCTTTTATAAAATCGATCCTTGAGTTAGCAATATTTTCAATATATTCTTTTTTCCCAGATGATAAATTATCTAACACAACTATATTCCAATCAGTTTTATCAATAAGATATCGTACAAGATTTGTTCCGATAAAACCGGCTCCACCAGTTACTAGAACTTTAGTTTTTTTCATTTTTCAAACTTCCTTTTTAACATATGATATAATCTCTTCAAGTTTTCGATTGATTTTTTCATCTGAACCTATCCTAGGTTTTCTTCTGCGATTATTATCTGATATTTTAATTTGCCCTACCTTAAATTTTTTTAAAGTTTCCATCAAAAAATCAAGACCGTAATAATCATTCTTATAATAAAAACCAATCTCTTTATATATTTTCTTTTTAAACATCCTAAAACCATTCATCACATCTGTTATCCCATATTTTTTTTCAA
>CAYYOO010000008.1:0-11900 GCA_964473335.1 uncultured Thermoplasmatales archaeon | reverse complement strand
TTTTTAAACATCCTAAAACCATTCATCACATCTGTTATCCCATATTTTTTTTCAAAAATTTTATTAAGCTTTTTTTCACCAATTCTTGGAATATTTTTTCTTTTACCTATAACTAGATCAAAATCATTTTCTAAAAAATATTTTTTCATTCTTTTAATATCATTAGGATCATGTTCCATATCTGCATCCATTGTAATTAAAACGTTTCCAGATGATTTTTTAATTCCTTTTTCAATACTTTTTTCCTGACCTAATCTTTTTTTGTTATTTAATAAAACTATATCTTTTTTTCTTCCAAGTAAACTTTTTGTATTATCACTACTGCAATCATTAACAACAATTATTTCATCAACAAGATCTTTGGATTCTTTTATAACCTCTAAAATAGTTTCTTCTTCGTTAAAGCAGGGTATTATCAAACTAAAAATATTATTTTTATCCACAAAAACTGTAATTATCAGATTAGACTTAATACTTACTTTTTTAAAATAAAATAATCTCAAAAACCTTAAGAAACAATTTGAAATAACAAACCATTAGTCATATGTCCAAAAAAGAAGATAAAAACAAAAAAATAACTATACTTCTCAATGTATACAATGCAGAAAAAAATGTAGATAAGTTTTTTAAGACACTTAAAAAACAAACATTTAAAGATTTTAAAATACTAGTAATAGATGATGGTTCAACAGATAAAACTGTTTCAAAAATTAAAAAATATAAAGAAGATTTTAAAATTAAAATAATAAATTTACCACACCGGGGCCTAAGAAAAGCAAGAGCATTTGGAATATCAAAAATAGATACAGATATTGTAGTAATCCTTGACTTGGATCTTTTGCTTGATGAAAAAGCAGTAGAAGAACTAGTAAAACCAATAAAAAACAAAGAAAATATAGTAGGAGTAGGTGGTTTACTAAAAGGACAAAAAGGAACAAAAACTGCTGAAGCATATGCTGAATTAGGTAAATTATTTTTTAAACTTAGAGAAAAAAAATCCCAGGCTGATTGGCTAACTGGAGGGTTCTGTGCTTTCCAAAAAAAAGTGATAGATCAATCAGAAGGTTTTGCAACAGATACTACATCAGCTGATGTTGATATCTCATGGAAATTAAAAGAAAATGGATCTAATTTAATTATCAACAATAAAGCAGTTGCTTATCATAAAAACCCAGATAACTTAAAAGAAGTATGGATGCGTCAAGAAAAAATTGGAAAAAGAGAATATTTTCTAACAAAAAAATATCCAAAACAGGCACTTAAACCAAAAAGATTAATTCGTTTTTTTCCTCTTTTAACACCGTTCTTTTTTTTACTACTTTTCATTTTTTTGCCTATAGTAATTCTAACTATCTTACTATCCTATATAGCTACAATTTTAATTATTAAAAACACTTTTTCTGTTAGATCACATTCTTTTATTGTTTTTATTGTAATGAACTTTGCATATTGTTCTGGTTTTTTACAATCAATGATAAAAAAGAAAAAATAGTTATCCTAACATTTCTAGGATTTGTTTTTTTGATTGTGAACCAAACTTTCTTTTTACTAGTTCTCCATTTTTAAAAAGACAAAAATTTGGTGTACCCATCACATCATATCTTGTTGCAATATGAGGGTTTCTATCTATATTCATTTTTTTAATAGTAATTTTTTTTCCATCCATCTCTTCAGCGATCTCTTGAAGCATGGGCTCAGCTCTTTTACATACTGGGCACCATGAACCCCAGAACATTAATAGTACAGGTAACTTTGAATCAAGCACTTTTTCTTGAAATTCTTTTTCTGTGATTTCAAGCTTCTTTTTTTCTTTTCTTTTCTTCGATTCCTGATAGTTCTTTTCCATGGCCATCAACTCTATCTATTTGTTGTAATAATTCTGATTTGAATTTTTTTGTACCTGGCATGTATTCTTCTATTGTATCCATTTCTTTTTTATCTCCATTCCAACGTGTTCTTGGATCAACTACATGTTTTTTTTCTTCAAGTCTTTTTTTAACTTCAGGTTTTGTTAAAACTTCAAACATACGTCTTAGCTCGTCTCTTAGTCTAACTGTTGGTTTAAGATCAAATTCTCCTTCTAGTTTTTTAGATACTGCTTCCATTGGATGTCTATCTGGTTCAACACGTGGGTTTTCAACTCTTTTAATTTTTACATTTAGTCCAAATTCTTTACCTACTTCAGCAACAGCCTCAGCTAGATCAACTACCTTGTATACTGCTGAAATCTGATTAACCACATCATATTGACCTGGCTCTGGTGGTGAACAAATTAATCTTACCATACACTGCATTGCATCATCAAGACCTATAAATCCACGTATCTGTTCGCCTCTGCCATATATAGTTAGTGGTATCCCAAGAACAGATTGAGCAACAAATCTATTTATCACAGTTCCAAACCATTCATCAAAATCAAAACGTGTTCTAAGTTTGTCATTTTCTGCCATCTCTTCAGTGTGAACTCCATATATTACACCCTGCATCACATCATATGAACGAAGCCACCAATACCTACATGACTCATATACATTATATGTATCCTGGACTTTTCCGACATGATAAAAACTACCTGGATTTCTTGGTGTTAGTTCTCCACCTAGACTCCACTCACGGTTATCCCATTGAAGAACTGCATCAGCTGGAAACATACCTTCAAACAAGGGTCTACCTGTTAGTGGTGCACCGTATTCGCCCATAGTTCCAAGTTTAATCATGGAGCTTTCTGGAACAATATCTTTCATAGCAAAAAGAATTCCAAGTGTTCCAAGAGTGTTATTGTCTTGAACATCAAGGGCATGGTTTGAATCAACCATACTATATGGTGCAGATGGAACTTCAGCGTAGTGAACAATTGATTCTGGTTTTATTTCCTCCAGAAACTCTCTGAGTTTACCTATTTCTTTTCTGACATCTATTCTTCTAAAATTAATATGATATCCATGTTTTTTTGCAGTATGAAGCCTTTCTGTCATTCTTGGAATAGGAATGGCAGTGTGTGATCCTTTTTCCATTACCATGTCACGTCTTTTATAGTTATCAACACCACTTACCTTACATCCTAATTTAGCTAGTTTAAGTGCTAAAGCCCAACCAAGATATCCATCAATTCCAAGTATCATAACACGCATATCTTTCAACATAAGGCCATATTCAGTTTCTTTCCACTCAGGACACTGATCAAATGTAATGTTTGGTTCAAAATGGCCTAGTTCAGGTCTACGTGCACATTCAATTACTACATTAAAATCAGGGTTTTCTTCCATTCTTTTTTTGATTTCTTCTTTTGACTGGCCACATGAACGAAAATCAACATTTCCTTTAAGTATAGCAGCAGGGCAATTCCAGCATGTTTTTTCAGAATTATGCATTTCCATATTTTCCACCTAAATAGCATTTTTAAGTATTGAATCAAAATCCTCAACATTTGGATATTTTGGAACAAATTTATTATTTTCATTCTTTTTAACATATAAGAAAGCATCAGATTGAGTATGCATACCAATTATTTTACCAGGTTTTTCAAATATATTTTCTTTACCTATACTTCCACTTAAACTATATCCTGAGTTTGGAAGTAAAACCAAATCTGGTGCTTTATCAAGATATTTTCCATGGTAAATTTCATCTTTTCTATAGATTTTCTTTGTTATTTTATTATTATCCTTCTTAAAGCTTTCAAAAGAACTAACTAAATCATCTATTAAACTTTTTTCATCGCTTTTTTTAACTGAACCCTTTGGGAATCTATCAATTTTATTAAAATAAATTCTAGAGGGATCAAGAGCAAAAGCTTTACTATCTTTTTTAATGTTATTATATCTTTTTTTTGGATCATTGCCAAGTTTCAAAAAACCTTCTTTTTCTAAAAAATTATTCAGATTCACATTGTACTTTATTTCTTCCATACCATGATCTGATAACATAAAAAGAGAATCAATATCACTCATTTTTTCGTTTATCTCGCCTATAACGTCATCTACTTTTTTAAAATATTCTAAAAAATCATTATGAAACTTATGATCTGGATTATTATATGCATCTATTAAAAAATGCTCAAGTCTATCTGAACCAGTAAAAACAAGCATAAAATTATCCCAATCAATTTTATCCCAAAGTTTTCTATAAAGTTCAACTCGTTTATCATGGACTTTAAAAAGATTATTTAAAAACATAGAAATAGATTTATGTGCTTTTTTTGAGTCAACATCTATACTGTAATCCATATCGTTTAATGTTTCAACATAATTTTGAGGCTGAACTGATCTATTTAGGTCAAGTGATACAAAACCAGATACAATAAAACCGTTTATCTCATTTGGAGGATAAGTTGCTGGAACATTTATAATCACATGTTTTTTATCTTTTTCTTTCTCCCAAAATGGTTTTTCTCTAAGGCTTTTATAGTTTGGAAAAGACATTGTATAAGTACCTGGTAAAATATCAGTAAAACCATATATACCATGTTCACCAGGATTTTTACCAGTTATAATAGAACTCCAAGAAACAGAGGATATCTCAGGAAGAGAAGATGCCATTTTTTTAAAAACACCGTCTTTTCTTAAACTTTTAAAATTAGGCATAATGCCTTTATCTGAAAGCTCCTCCATTATATGATAGGGAACTCCATCTATACCAATAATTATTTTTCTTTTATTTTTATCCATTTTACGTCGTCGTTGGACAGGAATATAAACCTATTATATAAACAAAGTGGAATCAAATAATATAAAACAATTCAACATTAAATCCTTTAAAGATCGTAATTTCTTGCTTTTTTCAAATCCTCAAGGGTGTCTATCTCCATACAAAATTCCTCAGAATAATAAACAGGGTACAATAAAATTTTATCTAAAATATTATTCAATGCATCTTCAGCATAAATATTTACATTTCCATGATTTATTTCTTTTTCGATTTCATCCATCCATACTAAAAAATCTTTCTTTGAAAACTTATATAAAGGCAGGCAAAAAAATGCGTTTTTTCCAAATAAATTAACCCCAATTTTTCTAACATACGTTTCTTTTACAAATGCTTTAAAATCTTTTTTAGGGGGGGTTATGGTTTTATTTACAAGAACTCCATTTTCTTTTTTATCGTGTATCTTTTTCAATAAAACATAATCAAAAATTAAATCCCCGTGGATTAGAATAATATCTTCATCAATAAATTCTTTTGTAAGCCATAATGAATAAATGTAATTTGTAGAATTATATTTTGGATTCTTAACAAGTATTACATTCATATGTTGATAATTCTTTTTAAGCAAATTTTTAATTTGCTCTTCAAAGGGGCCAGTAGTGATAGCTACATTCTTTATATTACTTCTATAAAGACTATCAAGTTGATATTCCAAAATTGATTTTTCATTAATTTTAACTAAACATTTTGGTTTTTCATCTGTAATAGGTTTTAATCTTTTTCCTATGCCAGATGCTAAAATTATTGCTTTCATAAAATTCCACTACTTTATCTCATCTAAGAATTTTTTAATATCTTTCTTTCGGACAGTACGAGGGTTATTATTCATTCTTTCAGGTGTAAAACCCTTATCAATAATTAACTTACGAGCCTCATCATTGATATTGAGCTTATGTAATTGTAGATTTAACCCAATATTTTTTATCAATGAATGAAATGAGTTCTTTGCTTCATAAGGATTTTTACAATCTATTAGTTTGATAATTTCATTCAATCTTTTTTTTACAAAATCTGCTCCTCGATTGTCATTGCAATCATTATCATTAACATTAGCATTAAACTCTAGAAGTTGGCCGATAGTGAGTGCCACAGCATGACCATGAGAAATACCAAAATACGAAGTTATTGGATACGAAATAGAATGAGCTGCTGTTGTTTTAGAGATATTAATTGCCTTCCCAGATAAATGAGCTGCTTTTGACATATTTAATCGAGATGTTTTATCTGGATTGTTTACAGCTTTTTCAAGATTAAAAAAAGCAAGTTTTACTGCTTCTTTAGCATAACTTCTAGATAATTTGGTTGAATTGACAGACCAAAATGATTCGATACCCTGACTTAATGCATCTAACCCGGTTGAAGCAGTAATATATGGTGGCATGGATGATGTCAAAGAAGGATCAACAATTGATATATCTGGTAATAACAATTTCTTATCTGCTAAAGAATATTTTTTTTTATTTATATAAACAGTTGCAAAATGTGTAGATTCACTACCGGTTCCTGACGTAGTAGGAATGGCAATAAATGGTTTACCTTCCAAGTTAGGTTGCTTCATCCCTTTGATATAAGATAATAAATCATCATGGTTATTTGATAATAAATTGATTATTTTACCCATATCAATTACGCTTCCACCACCTACTGCAATTGTTATATCAGGGTTGTTTTGCTTGTATTTTTTGATACCATTTAATACTTCATTTATTTCAGGATTCGGTGAAAAATCATTAAAAAATGTAATATTTTTTTCGTTTAATAGAGGATTGATTTTATATTTTGCCCCTGAAAGACTATAAGATTTTTTTCCACTAACTAAAAAAATTTTTTCTGAGCTATGCTCTTTTAATATATCTTTTAGTTTATCTATTGAATTATAACCGAAAAATTCTTTTTGCATAGTTTATTTTTCCTCTATAAAACGCATAAAATTTTTTTTGTTTTCAACAGGCGTAGTTGTAGGTCTACCCAAATTTTTTCTTGCACCCTTAGCTACTTTTATGATAATCATATTTGGTCCGCTATATGAATCAATTTTTTTCAAATAATCGATCAACTCTTTTTTATCTTTAACTTCTTTAACATTTTTATATCCGCAGGATAATGCAATTTGTTTGAAATCAACTGTTTTTGATACTGTTTTCTGGCCACCTGTTGAATCATGTGCTCTGTTATCAAAAATTATATGATTAAAATTACTAGGTTTATAATGTCCAATAGTAGCTAATGAACCCAACTGCATTATTATTGAACCATCTCCATCAAAGACAAATACTTTCTTATTAGGTTTCTGTAGGGACACTCCAAACGCAATTGATGCAGCACAACCCATACTACCAACTGTGTAAAAATCATGAGGGGTATCTTTTCTTTCTAACCTATATTCAAATAATTCTCTGGAAGTCTTACCTGTAGTACTTACAATAATTTCATGACCCGATAAGTTGTCAATAATTGTTTTAATTGCTTCTTCACGTGTAATTAAATTATTGATAGTCTTATTTTTTGATTGATTAGTATATTGTTCAAAAGGGATGATCCCCTTTTTTACTATGAGAGCAACTGGTGAGTTTTTTTTAACGGCTATATCATTTAGTTCAATAATTACTTTTGAAGCATCTTCATATGAATCTGGAAGAATTCGATATGGGATTTCTAAGGTTTCAAGAAGTGGAATGGTCATCCGGCCCATTTTCTTATGTTGAGGCTCATCTTTTTTACCTGGTTCGCCTCTCCAGCCGATCATCAGTATTAAAGGGATAGAATAAACTTCAGGATCACAAAGAGATGTTATAGGATTTACTGTTTTTCCTTCTCCTGAATTCTGAAGATATACAACTCCAATTCTTCCAGTTGAAAGATGATAACCAGCTGCTATTGCAACTGCTTCGCATTCATTAGAGGCAATAATCTGAGATAATTTTTTACCATGATATGTTTCTAAAAAACTCATCCAACCTTTAAATGTAGAATCTGGAACACCTGTAAAAAATATCAGATTATTTTTACTAAAAATATCAAACAATTTTTCACAAGAAATCATATATCTACCTCTATTTCCCACCTGGAATCAAACCCAGTATATCTTCAATTTCCATACATAAATCTCTAACTTCATATAATCGTTCGTTATCAAGAATTTTTTCAGCAGTTTTTTTCATAGCAGGATAAGCACTCCTCAACATATGATTAGCATAAATAACAATGTCGACACCTGCATTAATTAATTCTTCCTCTGTGATTTTATCATATGTTGTTGGCACCACTACCAAAGGTACTTTTTTTTCTAATTTTGAATATAGTTTGCAAAACTCTAAAATTTCATCTGGTTTTTTTTCCTTACTATGTATCATTATTCCATCTGCACCAGCATCAATATATGCTTTTGCACGAGAAAGAGCATCATTCATACCAGATTTAAGGATGAGACTTTCAATACGTGCAATAATCATAAACTCACTAGTAAACTGGGATTTTTTCCCCTGCATAATCTTATTTGAAAAATTATTGATGCTGTCCTGTCTTTGCTCGACATCAGTTCCAAATAAAGAGTTTTTTTTCAATCCAATTTTATCTTCCACAATGACAGCAGATACTCCTAATCTTTCAAGAGTCTTAACAAGAAAAACAAAATGTTCGGTTAATCCTCCATTATCCACATCTACAATAATGGGTTTTGTTGTAACTTCTAGGATTTGTTCGATAGTATTTGCTCTAGAAGTCAAATCAACAGCACCAATATCTGGCTTACCTTTAGCAACAGAATCAGTTAAACTGCTAACCCATATCCCATCAAATTCTTTTACAGAATCTCCCTTTATAATTTGTGTTTTTTCAACTATTAATCCAGATATACCATTGTGTGCTTCTAAAATTCTTACTATAGGTTTGTTATCTACTAATCTTATTAATTGTTTCCTCCTAATAGCAGGTGTAGTTCCTAACTCACGCATTGCATTAGAAAGATATGTAGACGAAATATCTTTAGTATATGGAACTTCAACTAGTTTGCCATCCCATTCTTCAAGTACATTTATTACCTTTTTTCTGGTCTCCTTCTGAACTCCTTTTTTCCAATCATCGCCATGTACAACATAATCTGGTTTTAGCTTACGTAGATTAGGAACATAATCAAGGGTTTCTTGGGGTATAACGTCTACTACCCCTTTTATGTTTTCAACAATTTTCTTTCTTTGATCATATGAAAGAAATGGAAGACGTTTATACCGAGCTATTGCTTTGTCAGTAAGCAGACCCACTGTAATCTCTCCTAAATCTGCTGCTTTTCTTAAAATATTTATATGTCCATGATGTAATAAATCTGCACTTAATGCAACATAAACCTTTTTCATCAATCAGATAAATACTAAAGATGCACATAAAACTTATCCACTAACCAAAAATTATCAAATCACTTATATCTCATTAAAAATTGTATTTTTTCTAAAAACAATTTAATTTAACATATGTTGATTAAGATAAATCCATGAGGTAAGATTAAAAATGACAAGGCTTAAATCTCTAATTAAAAATATCTATACTGAACGAAACGGCGAAAAGTTCATTAAAGAAAGTGAACCATGGTCTGTAATTCTCTTTGGAAGAATATTTAGTATTCCGCTTGCTAGGTTAATTGCCAAATTTCCATTTAAAGTTCATCCGAATATCATTACAATACTTACTATACCTTTTGCAATTCTAGCAGGATTTTGTTTTTATAAAGGAATGCTAGTATATGGTGCATTATTTTTTCTAGTTAGTTTTATTTTAGACTGCACCGATGGTACATTAGCAAGATTAACAAACACCACTTCAGCATTTGGAGCAAAATTAGATAGTTACTCTGATAGATTCAATAATTTTGTTATGTATTTTGGTCTTTGGTATAGTCAGTATTATTTATTTGATCAATGGTTTTTAGGGGGATTTATTATTGGTTGTCATTACCTTGTTGCTCTTTTTGGAAAGATTTACATCAAGAATCATAATTATAAAACAATATTTCCAAAGATATCTTCTTATTACGCGAGCTTAGATGAAGGGAATTTAACATTTTTTGTTTTACCATTAATTGGTTTATTCCGCCAAATTTTACCGGTCTTGATAATATTACAGGCAATTTCATACAGTATTTTATATTTCAAACAAAAAACAAAGAATTCTTCTAATCAAAAACATTTGAAATAGAGAGTTATTATATTCAATCAGTTATTATACAATGATTTAATTAATTCAACTGCGGATTCTAAACTATCAGCATGAGTTATTGACTCAATTTCAACTGTATGATTATAAATCGTATCTATCAAAATACTAGTGCACCCTGCATTTTCACCTGCTTTTACATCTTTCCAGCTGTCACCAATAATATATGACTTTTTAAGATCAACGTTATATTTTTCAGCGAGTTTTAATATCATCCCAGGCCTCGGCTTACGGCATTCACAGTTATCTTTATCATCGTGTGGACATACAACAATTTCTTCTATTGGAAATTTGTTATAAAGAATCTTATTGATTTCTTCAGTCGTACCCTTTTTAATATTTCCTCTTGAAATATCTGGTTGATTGGAAAAAACAAATAACAGAAAACCCTTTTTTTTAAGTTCATCTAAAGGCTTTTTTATGTTTTTTTTTAGTTTGAATTCTTCTATTTTCCAAGGCGAAGAAGGCTTCTTAATCCCAGGATGAAATACAACCTCATTTAACACACCATCCCGGTCTAGAAAAACTGCTTTTTTCTTGTTTTCTTTATTTGACATAGAAAAATTTTATCTATAGTTTCTTCTGAATGTTCTCTGCGTCTTTTAGAAACATCTGTACTGTTTCTTTTGTTCTTGCATGTATCATCATTTTTTCAACGATACTTGGTGTAACCGTTACAATATCTGCTCCTGCTTCAAGCCATTCAATAACATTTAATGGCTCTCTAGTCGAACCTATTATGAGTTTGGATTTTAGATCAAATCTATCAAGGATATTTCTTGTTTTTATTATCTCATCAATACAGTTATATCCCATGTTGTTTACTCTTCCACCAAATAGGCTTATATATGTCGATCCAGCAAAAGCAGCTAGAATACATTGTTGTGCACTCATCATAGCAGTGGTGTTTACTCTAACATTATGTTTTGTCTCTAGTTCATGTATTACTTCAACGTTATCTAGTTCACCGTTTGGCCCGTGAAAGGTTATTTTTACATTTATGTTTGGAGCCCAATTTGAAAATTCTTTTGCTTGATTTATCATTTCATCTTTTTCGTTTGTCATTACTTCCACTGACACTGGGAGAGGATCAAGCATTTCAGCAATTTCTATGCTTCTTTTTTTGATTCCTTTCATTCCGCCGGTTACGCCATCCTTAAACATGATAGTTGGATTAGTTGTAACGCCTCTAATTACTCCCATTTTATGATATTTTTTTATTTCAGATAGTTTACTTGAGTCTAAAAAAACTGCCATAAGTTTTTTCCTCCATATTTTTTATTTTGTACTTTCCCATTTCATCTCATATTTACTTATCTTTGGATGTGAAACAATAAGATGCCATATAACACCTTGGAAGGCTTCAGTGTGAGTTGTAACTGATTCTTTGTTTACAGTTGGAATAACAACACATGCATCAGCTACTTTTTTTGTATGTCCTCCGTCTCTACCTACTATTCCACATATTTTTGCATTTTTTTCTTTAGCATAGTTTAATGCTTTTACAATATTTACACTAATATTTTTTTCTTCATTTCCACCGCCGACTGAGAAAACAAAGACCATATCTTTTTCATTTAATTTCGATGTTTTTAAAAATTCAATAAATACACTTTCCCATCCATCATCATTAGTTCTAGCGGTTAGTTCTGAAACATTATCTGTTGGTGTATAGCTTTCTATTCCAGCAATTTTCCTGAAATCATTTACCGCATGGCTTGCATTAGCAGCACCTCCTCCAGCACCTATAAAAAAAATCCTTCCATTCTTCTTTCTTACATTGACTAACAAATCAAGGATTCCTTCCATTTCATTTGTATTGATTGTATCTATTATCTTTTTTGCTTCATCTAGGTGTTTTTTTATGTGTTCCATTTTATTTCAGCATCCTTGTGTATATTTACAATATATATAGACCTTATTGCTTTTTAAAATTTAAAAAAAGTATAGATATTTATTGTTTTTTACGAGAAAAAATTTTTGATATATAC
>CAYYOO010000007.1:16299-39429 GCA_964473335.1 uncultured Thermoplasmatales archaeon | reverse complement strand
GCAAGTGGTGGATTTAAATCAACAGTAACAGCATTATCTTTTACTTCAGATACTACTGCAGGAAATTGCCTTCCATCAGGAACTTTCATCATAAAAACCATACCTTGTTTAATTTCCTGATCTTGTGGAAATGTTTCTTTTGGTATGTCTTTGATGAGTTCTTCATTTCTCTGACCATATGCTTGTTCCGGTGGTAATTTTATTTCTTTTTCTTCGTCTTTTTTCATGCCAACCAAAGCTTCATCAAATCCGCTTATTACTTGACCAGCACCAACTTCAAACTCAAGTGGAGATCCATGTTTCTCTGAACTATCAAATATAGTTCCATCCTCAAGTTTTCCAGTATATTCTACTTTTACTTTATCGCCTTTTTCAACACTTTTCATATTTTTTCCTCATAATTTTTTAACATTGATCGCTTTAGGACCTTTTTCTGTTTCTTCAATCTCAAATTCTACTTCATCTTCTTCCTTTAGATAATATACTCCTTCTGGAAGTGATGTTCTATGAACAAAGATATCGTCATCTTGGCCTTCAACTTCGATAAAACCATATCCTTTCCTTAGGTCATACCATTTGATTTTTCCTTTCATATTATGATACCTCATCATTTTTTCTTAG
The DNA here is from genome assembly GCA_964473335.1 of uncultured Thermoplasmatales archaeon. Lineage (GTDB taxonomy): Archaea > Thermoplasmatota > E2 > DHVEG-1 > DHVEG-1 > CAYZTD01. The sequence continues at coordinate 38,808 of CAYYOO010000007.1, read as the reverse complement.
AAGTTATCATTTTTTAGAATAAAATTAACAACTTTAAATCTGATATTAATTGAAATTAAAGCCCTATCTTATTCCTTTTAATTATTTTTGCACATGTCATCATCATATTTAATTCTTTTTACAGAATTCTTTAGAAAATTATATAGAAGATTTTAAATAACAAAATAACTTCGAAAAAGATATGACTGTTAACAAGGAATTTGGTTCAGATAATCATTCAGGCGTTCATAAAAAAATAATGGAAGAGATAAAAAATTCTAACAAAGATTTTCAGATAGCCTATGGTGAAGATGAATATACAGATAAGGCTATTAAAAATTTTAAAAAAGAATTTGGAAACAACATTGGTGTGTATTTTGTTGGAAATGGAACCGCTGCAAATATATTAGGCTTAAAGGCAATTACAAATTCTTTTAATTCAATAATTTGTCCAGAGACAGCTCATCTGAATGTCCATGAATGCTGTGGTCCTGAGAAATTTTTAGGCTGTAAAATTGAAACAATCAAAACAGTTGATGGAAAACTTACAACTGATTTAATTAAATCAAAAATGGTTGGCATAGGAGATGTTCATATGGCTCAACCAAAAGTCATCTCAATCACACAAGTATCTGAACTGGGAACAGTATATTTACCTAAAGAGATAAAGGATATCTCTGATTTTGCTCACAAAAATAATATGTTTCTTCATATGGATGGTGCAAGACTTTGTAACGCAGCTGCATATCTAAATTCATCTTTATCTGAAATCACTAGTAAAGTAGGAGTTGATCTTCTTTCTTTTGGTGGAACAAAAAACGGTATGATGTTTGGTGATGCAGTAGTTTTTTTTGATAAAAAAATTGGTGAAAACTTTGAATTTTATAGAAAACAAGGTATGCACCTTACATCTAAAATGCGTTTTATTTCCGCTCAGTTTAACGCCTTTTTTAAAGATAAATTATGGCTTAAAAACGCTCAACATGCAAATAAAATGGCTAAAATTTTATATGAAGAATTAAAAGAGATTAAAAATATTGAGATCACTCAAAAGATTCAAGGTAATGCAGTTTTTGTAAAATTTGATAGAAAATATAATAAAAAGCTTTTGAAAAAATATTTTTTCCACATTTTTGATGAAAAAGAAAATATTGTAAGATTAATGTGTTCATTTAATACAACAAAAAAAGAAATCTTTGATTTTGTTAAAGAAATCAAATATATAATAAATTGATATATGAGTATGTATAATTTTAAGCTTCTTTAACAAACAATAATCTTAAAAAACTACTTTTTTACATCATATTTTTTTGATGCATATAAAAATCCAAAACATATACCTTCATGAGCTTTACTTTTTTGATGATGAACTGTATGGGCATTTAGCACTCTTTTTACGTATTTACTTTTTGGCCGATACTTAATTTTAATTCTTTTGTGAAAAAAAGTATCATGAACTAGAAAATATCCTAATCCATAAATCATAACGCCAATCCCAATTGGAAATCTTATATCAAAATTTGCAAGATAACCTGTTAGAATCAAGAGAAAAGAAGCTATTGCAAAAATAAGACCAAACACATCATTTTTTTCAAATCGTCCCTTTGTGTACCTATGATGGTCTTCATGTAAATACCATCCAAAACCATGCATTACATATTTATGTAAAAACCATGCTACAAATTCCATAAATAAAAAAGTTATAATAATTGCAAAAATGTATATTCCAATACTTATTTGATCCATTTTTATACACCAATCATATTATAATAAAAGTTATTCATAATTAAGTTGTGGTAATCTTTTTCTTCTACATTCTATTTTTCTTTTCATTGGTTTTCTAGGATCTATTACATTTAATAGCGTCTTTGAAAAAATCTGATTTATCATGGGTTTGACTTTTACTTTATAGATTATCATTGGATCTTTATAGATTTGTTCTGCTGTCCAGTTGTACATTTCAGATGCAGTTTTTACAGGAATTAGATATCTCTTTGGCATATATTTAAAACCCTCTTCTGCAACACTTTGCCATTCACAATATCTACTAAGTTGTTTTTCAATAAATAAAAAGAAATTATCCTCATGATTTTTGACATATTCATATTCAAGATTCTTTAGATTGTATTCTTCCAAATCGTCATTAGGAAAATATATCCTCCCAAGTTGGTTATCTTCATTAATATCTCTTAAGAAATTTATATATTGCATAGATCTCCCAAGATATTTTGCATAATATTCAGCTTTCTTTGGAAGATTCATAATCCTTGACATATATAGACCTACCACTTCTGCTGATCCGTAGATATATTTTAGAGTATCTTCAATTGAATTGTATCTATGTTTTGTAATATCCATTTCCATTGATTTTAGAAATGATTCGGTCCATTTTTGTTTAAAACCTTTTTTTCTACTTAATTTAACAAACTCATCTATTACAAAATTATTTGATTTTTCACCAATAATTGAACGTTCGTATTTTTCTTTAAAATTATAAAATCCATTGATTTTTTGTGCCATTGAATCTACAAAATTATCTGCTTTTCTTACAAAACCATATAAAACAAATACGTCTTTTTTTAGATAATTTGGGAAAAAAAGACTTGAATAAAAAAAGGTCGTACTCCCTTGTTTAAAAATAGAATATAGGCTTTTATTTATCATTCATTTCCTCAATAATTAACACTCGTTAATTATTATTTTATTTATATTTCTTTTGTTTGTACCAAATTAAGAGTTTTTATATTATCTCTTAGAATTTGAGAACAAATAATTACCATTGGGACTCCAATTCCAGGATGGTTGTAATGTCCGGTATAAAATAGATTCTTAACTTTCTTACTTTGCTGCTTAGGGCGTCCAACTGCAGTTTGTCTTAAGGTATGAGCAAGACCAAGAGCTGTTCCCTTATATGCATTATATCTATTTGAAAAATCATTATGTGCAAATATCCTTTTTAGAATTATATGATCGCGAATATTTTCACCAGCAAGTTTCTCCATATGTGAAAGAACCATGTCAAAATATTTTTCACGTGTTTCTTTAGTGTCTTTTAGCCCAGGTGCCACAGGTATTAAGACAAATACATTCTCACATCCCTTTGGTGCAGTATCTGGATCAGTTTTTGTAATGCAAGAAACATAATATGAAAAGTTCTTTGGCCATTTAGGATGCTTAAAGATATCATCAAAATGTTCAACCCACCTGTCATGGAAAAACAATGTATGATGCCTGAAATTTTTGATTTCTTTATCAACTCCAAGATACAAAAGATATGCAGAAGGTGCAATCTTTCTTTTATCCCAATATTTTTCTGAATAAGACCAATATTTCTTATCAAGTAGATTGTTATCAGCCCATGAATAATCAGCATTTACAACCACTAGATCTGCATTATACGTTTTTTTACAGGTTTTAACACTCTTTGCAATACCATTTTCTACATTTATTTTTTCAACTGGTTCGTTAAAGATAAATTTTACACCTTGTTCCTGTGCTAAAGCATACATTGCTTCAGCAAGTTTACCCATACCGCCTTTAGGAAACCATACACCCATGTTAAAATCTACATGTGACATAAGTGAATATAGTGCTGGACTATCATACGGGCTTCCTCCAAGAAAAACAATAGTATACTCAAGGATTTTTCTAATCTTATCAGATTTGAAATACCTTTGTGCATAGCTATCAAGCTTTTCAAACATATGGAGTTTAGTTCCTTCAACAATAAGCCTTGGTTTTAAAAAATCAGTCAAATGTTTGTAATCCTTATAGATAAAATCCTTCATTGCAATATCATATTCATATTTGGATTTCTCTAGATACTCTTTCATTTTTTCCTTTGCACCAGGCTCTATTTTTTCAAATAAATCAAGGTTTTTTTCTAGATCTTTTGAAATATCTACATAATCATTTTCAGAAAAAAACACTCTATAGGCTGGATCAAGCCTAACTAGTTCCATATAATCCTCTGGTTTTTTTCCAAATTGAGAAAAGAAATTTTCAAAAACATCAGGCATCAAATACCATGATGGCCCCATATCAAAAGTAAAACCATCTTTTTTCCAAACTGAAGCCCTACCGCCTACTTGTTCGTTTTTTTCTATAACTGTTACATCAAAACCATCTTTAGAAAGAAGAGATGCAGCTGAAAGACCGCCAAAACCTGAACCTACCACTATTACTTTATTACTCATTCTAAACTCCACCCATATAAATTAAAGTAAGTTAACAAAGATTAACTATTAACTTTTTTGTTTGATCCATCTTGATTTAAAATACATATATGCCATTAGATAAAACGAAAGCATAGAAAAGTTATAAAAAAAATCCTCAAATGGAATAGTAATAAATCTATAATGCCAGACTTGCTCAACTGTTCCACCCCATATAGCTTCAGGATTATATTCAACAATTGGGATTGAGGTTAGCATATAATTAAAGATTATAAATGGTATAAAAGATAGAACTAGATACACCCAAAAATGCCTTGATTTTAAAATCTTTGGATACAAAAACGCAGCTATTAAAAAGAACAATGCAACTGAAAACATTGCAAGTATAGTATAATCCTGATTGTAGAATATAAGACCAACTATTAGAAAAACAATAAATAATCCAAAATAAAACCATTTGTTGAATTTGATTTCCTTATCTTTTACAAAATAGACAAGATTTTCATAAATAAATATACAAGCAAAAGGTACAACAATAAAAAACATAATCTCTTCAATTGGAAGATTTACAATCTTAATTCCTGAGAGATATTCTTCATTAAACCACCAATCTTTTCTTGCTGTTACAAGTATATCCCAGAGTATATACGATCCACCTACGATTAATATAGATGCAGCAAGAGGTTTAAAAAATTTGTAATACTTAAATTTCCATTTAAAAGAAAACAAAAGTGGAAATAATATAATCAAAAAATCAAGAATCAAATAATTTATTGAAACCAATATAAGCCTCCGTTAATATGATATAAAAAGAAGAAATATAAATTTATCCTTGCTAAAAACCAATTGTATGAAAAAACCAAGATTCAATAAAATTTTTAAAAAAATTTGGCAAATAACCAAAATAAGAAATTTTTCCAAAAACAAAAATCCCTTTTTTTGGACCAAGACTAATAAATATTGGTCCCTTAAATTTCTTATATTCTTTCAGGTTTTTATTATCTATAATATTATTAATATTTTTTGTAATGAACTTAGCGTGTCTTTTAGAATTTTGAGCAGTTTTTTCTTCATTTATATCTGTGATATCTCCTCCAACAAAAATATTATCATAACCTTTTAAGCGAAGATACTCATCAACTTTCAGACATCCTTTTTTAGAAAAAATGTTATCTTTAAAATCATTTAATAAGGAAGATTCACACTTATTGCCTGCACACCAAATTGCAATATCTGCATTAATTTTTTGTTTTTTTGATGTAATAAAAATATTATTTTTGTTTTGAACAATCTTTTCATTATAAATAATTTTTACATTTTTTCTTTTTAAAAAATACTCAGCCATCTTTGATACATATATAGAGTTTCTTTCAATCAAACGATTTTTAGAATGAACAATAATAACTTTTTTTTCAGGATATTCTGTAGCAATTTCACCAGCTACTTCAACACCTATCAAGCCTCCACCAACAATTAATATTTTTTGTGAATTCTTTATATTTTCAACAGCTTTTTCACACGTATTTATCTCATTTACAATAAACACCTTTTTTTTGTTTTTTAGAAAAATTGGATATTTTATACCATAGGATATTACTAAATAATCATAGTCGTACTCTTTTTTTCCTGTCTTAATTTTATTAGGAGAAATACTAGTAACTTTTTCTTGAATAACCTTTGTATTTTTTAAAAAATGATCATAATCTAAAACAATTTTTTCTTTATGTTTTTGATTTGATATCACTTTTATAAGACCTGGTCTATATTCAAAATACTTTTTATTATCTATCACGGTTAAATTGATACTCTTATTTTTCTCTAGATTCTTTGCTATTATTGCCCCGCAAAAGCCTCCACCAACAATTGTAACATTCATTTTATTATCTATCAATAAATTTCCAATATATTAAAGAATCTGTTTGATAAGAATATTTTTATACTTATAGATTATATAATAATATTGTAATTTAGGGTCTTAAGATGAAAAAAACAAAATTAGTACTAGTTGCTTTGATAATATTGAACGTTGTCTTTGCATCAATTATCTTTATTGATATTCAGTTTTTTAAAAGCCCTGACATTATGATGGAAATAGACATATTAGATGTTAATTCTGAAGAAATAATACTTGGTACTAATATAGAGATATCAAATCCAAATAATTTTGAAATTATAGTATCCAATTTAGATGTTAAAAGTAAAACAGATGATGGAAAAAAAATTGGTGAAATATCAATAGAGGGGGGAACCGTTCATTCAAATTCTGAAAAAATCTTTGAATCCATTGATAACTTAAGTTTTAAAAGCAATAAATTTAAGATTCTAGAAAATACAGTAAACACTAGAATTGGAGTAAAAATCCTAGGTTTTATTGAAAAATCAATACCATTAAAAATAACAGTTACAACATCATTAGAAAAACTATTTGAAAAACTAAAGCAACCTGATATAGAGGTTCATACTTCTTTTGATGAAATAACAAAAGACGGACTAAATTTCAGTACTTCAATAGACTTATACAATCCTACAAATTTCGAGTTTAAAGTCGATAGTTTTATTCTTGATATAATAACAAACGAAAATAAAAATGTAGGAAAAATCGAAGTTAAGGGAGATACAATAAAACCCGATAGTAAAGAGGTTTTTAACTCAAAAGGTAACATTAATTATGAGGCGCTTGACGCAGATGAGCTTAATATGATCATAAGAGGAATAGCAGGTGCCAAAATTGCTGGAATAACTCAAAATATCTCTTTTTCAGCAGATGCATCATTTGATATTCCAAAAATCAAAGATTTCATATTTAACAATGAAACAATAGATTTTGGATTACCTCTTCAGTTTAAATTTAGATTGAATGGAGTATTAGGTACAGTCGGTTTTAGAATGTATAATCCAAGTAATATTCCATTACTTGCAGATAATCTTGTTTGTAGAATTTATAGGTTAGATGAAGAAGAAGAAACTTTAATCGGAAAGGAAGCCATGGATCCATGTGAAATCGCACCCAGAAATCTGACATGTGTTAGAACACAGATTCTAATTCCTTACAAAACATTCTTATTTTCAGGATCAAAAAAGATACTTCCAGATTGGATAGTACTAAGAATTAATGCAGATTTTTCAGTCAGCGGAACAAAACAAGTATTTCCAATATCTATAAACGGTTTTGTAGATCCGCATTTATTTAAAAACACAGAATTTGCAAATTATGATGTATCACTTGAATAAAAGAAAGGTTCAATTATGATATTTTTTCAATTTATTATAAAGAATAGCCCTGTTTCTATTAACATATCATATGTAATTAGATATTCTTTCAAATCCCTCTTTTATCGACTCATGATCATAACATAAGGGACCATATGATAATCTAACAGCTTTTTTCATACTAGGACCAAAGCCGTTTCCAGGAATCAAAAGGACACCCGTATTTTTTAAAATCTCTTCAACAAAAGAAACAGGTTCTTTTAAATCAGGTGTAGGGCACACTGTATATAAACCTCCATTTGGATCAAGCCTTTTCCAACCAAGATATCTATCTAAATTTTTTATCATAACTTTTGAGGTATCTCTATATAATTTTCTAGTATCATCAATATATTTTTTCAAACTATTATTTTCAAGAGTTTTTTTAAGAAACATGCCTGTTGCCATACTATGCATAGTATCAGGAGAAAGAAGAACTGACTCATTCAGTTTTTCAAGGCTTTTAATAATCCTTTCATTGGCTTCAACCCATCCAAAACGCCTGCCAAGGCTTGAAAGCCATTTAGAATTAGAATTTATAAGAATTAGATTTTCATAATCAACTGGAGAAAAAGAAAAAACCTCTGGCATATCGTTGAAGTATAAAGCCTTATAAGCATAGTCAAGGACAAGAAAACCATTGTATTCATCTAAGATTTCAATACATGACTTCAAAAAATCATCACTAGGAATTTGGCTTGTAGGATTATCAGGGACAGGGATTACTAAATTTCTCAAACCATTCTCACAACTTTTCTTTAATGATTCAAGAGTTTTATTCTCATCTGGTAAATACTCCCAAGAATCTATATCTAAAGCAGGAATATATTCAATTTGTGAACCAGGAACAGCACATTTAACTGAGTTGATATAGTTTGCATAAGTTGGATCAAGTAGGCCAATTTTTTCACCTGGATTAGAAATAGTTCTTAGAACATCATGGAAAATCTGAGTTGATGATTGTCCAAGCAGAATATTATCTGGTGTAAGATTAGATAAATTAAATATCTTTTTTTCAAAAATAGATATTTGTTCTCTACAATTATAATCTCCAATAATTGCACTGTATCTACCTGATTTATGGAATAAATATGGATTGTAAATTATTTCTTTATACGAATCTACTAAATCTTGAGGTGCTCTATGATTACACCATCCACCACCAAAAGAGATAACATTTTTTGGGTTAAGACCCATCTTTTTTATGTTTCTATCTTCAGCCATTTTCATGATTGTTTGGATTGGGGAAAGTCCTTGCAAATCTTTTTCAACTAACTTAGAGAGATTAAAGTTTTTTAATCTATTCATAAAATTTCTTTATCAAAAAGGTTAGCATAAGTTTTATCATGTAAAAAAATAAAGATTATACTTTAATGTCTTTTCTATCAAAATATATAATTGATATAATCAAAGATATAATTGTAACTCCTATCAATACAATTACTCCATTAGCATCTGCATTTCCAAATTTTAATGCATCGTATGGCTTATAATAATGAGTTAGTGAAACAAGGCCAATGTTCTCAGTACCTTTAGCTAGATGACTTATATATTCCATAAAGAACATACCTACTATAATTGCTATCATAAAAATGCTTGATTTCATTTTTTCATCAATTATTGTTGATATTAAAAGAGCAATTGCAATTACAGCAAGAAAATAAGGTATTGCATATAGGTGAGCAATAAATAAATTAAAAAAATCCAGGCTTTCATCAATTGCTATAGTTACCCCATATACAACAAACATAGTTGCAAAATTTATAATTAAAATCATTGGAATTAATCCAATAAATCTTTCAATTATTATTTGTGACCTAGAAACAGGATTAGACATTAATAGATCAATTGTTTTTGATTCAATTTCTTTTGATATAATTGTCGCTGCAATAAAAGCAATTATTATACCAAGTATTAACACAAAAAAGATACTATATAATTCAAGATTCAAAAATCCTATATAAGATGCAAAATCACCGGTTCCGCCTGTAAATGCTCCAAACTGTTGTTGAACGTCAGGATCCTTAGCCATGTCCGCAAGTAATTCTTTGAACTGTGGATAAAAACTTGAATACATTGCAGCCATTCCTGAAAAAAGAAGAGCAAAAATAATTGTCCCCTTCATATTATCCTTAATTGTTCGAAGGGATATTCTAAACCTAAGAATTCTTCTGATAACTGATAAATCCATCATTCTTCACCTCCAGAATAATACCGCATAAATATATCCTCAAGGCTAAATTCCTGAATTTCAATATCTAGAACAGTATATTTTGATATTTTTTTGATAAGTGAATCTATATCATCTTCAGTTACAAACTCTATCCATCCATCAACAACTTTAGCATTTTTCATACTTGTGAGTTCTTTTGGTTCACCTTTTAGTTTGACTCTAATCTTTTTTCCTCTTTTTTTCTTTAGAGTATCTATACTTTCCAGTGCAACAAGATCTCCATCTCTAATTATACCAACACGATCACATATTTTGTCGACCTCTGATAAGATATGTGAAGAAAAAAACATTGTTCTACCTTTTTCTTTTTCTCTTTTTAAAAACTTGTAAAATTTCTGCTGCAGGAGCGGATCAAGACCACCTGTTGGTTCATCCATTATAACAACATCAGGATCATCCATAAATGCTTGAACTATTCCCATCTTTTGTTTCATACCTTTTGAATATGTCTTAATTTTTCTATTAAGAGGCAGGTCAAAAATTTCTAAAAGGTCATCTAAAAGAGGTAAATCTGTATTTCTGAGACTACAAAAATAATCAAGGAATTGCTTTCCAGTTAAATGTTCATAAAGAGCTAGATCGCCAGGGATATAACCAACATTTTTTCTTATTTCAACAATATTTTCTTTAATATTCTTACCAAATATAAATGCGTCACCACCATTTGGTTTCAAGAATCCAAGAAGAGTTCTGATAGTCGTAGTTTTACCAGCGCCATTTGGACCTAGAAATCCAAATATTTCACCTTTTTTAACATTAAAAGAGATATTATTTACCGCCAAAACATCTTTATATCTTTTTGTAAGATGTTTAACCTGTATAACATCAGATGCTTCAGTTAAAGTTGAAATCGGCTCTGATTTTTTTGTTTCTACATCTTTTTCTATCGGTGAAAATTCATAGTAACCTTTAAAATTACACTTTTCACATGTTAAAACTATTTTTTCTCCAGGATCTCCTTCAATTTCAACTATGTTTCCACATTGAGGGCATTTTAAAAATTTTTTAATTTTTTGAGCCAAACCTAACTCTCCTAGTAAATTTTTTTCAATATGTTATAATACATACAGTATAAATATGATTTTGTATTATTTAAAATCCAAAAAAAAAATCTAGTAATTCTAAAAGATTTTAGATATATTCAATATCTCCACTTAAAATTCTAATTTTTTCTTTTTTTGTATTTAAAATTAAAAATCCATTTTTATCAACTTTTTCTACAATTCCTATCAGGCTTTCTTTGTTCTGGGTAACCTTAATTTTTTTACCAATTATTTTTGAATATTTCAGCCATTCTTTTCGTATTTTATCATATTCGCCTTTTTTTACATAGCTGTAATAAAAATCAAAATTCTCAATTATTGATTTTAAAAAATCTACTCTTGAAATCTTTTTTTTACTTTCTCTCTTAATTGATGTTGCAATATTTTTCAAAGAATCTTTAATATCATTATCAAAATTTATTCCAATTCCGACTATTGCATAGTTAATTTTATCTGTTTCAGCGTCAAACTCTGTTAAAATTCCACATAGTTTTTTCTTATTTATTAATATATCATTTGGCCATTTAATTTCTGAATCAATACCTGTTTTTTCTTTTATAGCTTTATAAATTGAAATTGATGCAGACATGGTAATAAAAATACCTCTATCTGGAGAAATATCTGGATACAATACAATAGAAAACCATAAACCACCTTTATTTGATGACCAAAATCTGTTCTTTCTACCTCTTCCTTTTGTTTGTACTTTAGAGATTATAATTGTTCCATCATTCAAATTTTTTTCAATATTTTTCTTTGCATATGTATTTGTAGAAGGCAGGGTTTTAAAATATTTTATTTTTCTACCGATAACTTCTGTATTAAGATTTCTTTTAATTTCTAATTCTAATGGAATATCTGGCCTGGATTTAATTTTATATCCTTTATTTTTTACAGATTCAATCACATATCCCATTTTTTTAAGATTATTTATTTGTTTCCAAACTGATGTTCTTGAGACATTGAGTTTTTTTCCGATTTTTTCACCTGAAATATATTCTTTATCATTTAAGATTTCAAGAATTTCTTTTTTCAAATCTTTCACCTCTTAAAAGAACTAAGGGAAGTAATGATGCTAACAATCCAACTATTATTGCATCTATATTGAAGGGATTATTCATAAAAAACCAAATAATTGATATTGCTCCTCCAGAAATTAGACTGACCAAAGCACCTATTGATGTTACTTTTGTTTTTTCTTTATAAAAACCAAATATGATAGGAAGGGTCAATCCGGCAGTAAAAATCGTATATGCTAGTTTCAATGTTTCTACAATATCATTAAGGTATAACGCAAGAGCTAAAGCTAAAAATCCGACTATAGCTATTCCAATCCTTGATATTTTTATATCTTTCTTTTTTATTATATCAACGCTTAGCACGGTCCCGGATGAAATCAGAACAGAGTCAGCAGATGAAAGCATTATTGAAACAAATGAAGCAAGGATTAATCCCCCTATTATTGGACCAAGTTTTGTTATAGCAATAGGCATTGCTAGGGCTGCTTTACTTTGTGTAAGTCCAGGGATTAAAACAATTGAGGAGACTGCAATTATTCCAATTGATATTGCAAAAATAATTCTAAATAATCCTGAAAAAATAATACCAAATCTTGCTGTTTTTCCATCTTTTGCTGAAAGTATCTTTGAATAGATATCAGGTCCAACGATATGGGGCATTAACATCATAAAAAAAAGCGATACAATTGGTACAAATCCATAGCTTGAGTTGATTGGAAAACTTAGTTTATCTAATGTTATTTCGCCTAGTAAAGGAGCTGCTTTAATATATAATAACGGCGCAGCAATAAAACATACTCCTACTATCATTACAAAGAATTGTATTATATCTGTATAAACTACTGCAAATTGTCCACCTAGGATTGTATATAAGATAAAGATTATTGTCATAATGGATATAATAGTTAGATAATCTATTGGTAACAAAACTGATATTACAGCTCCTGCACCCTGTATTAATAGTGCCACCCATGCTATCTGGGTTAAAAATACTAATATTGCTGCTATATTTCTAACCTTATCATTAAAAAGATAGTTTGTGATTTCTGGAAGTGTGTATAGCTTTGTTTCTCTAACTTTTTTTGCAAGTGTTAAACCTAGTATTATTAAACCCGCAGCTGCACCAATATCAAGCCACATTGATGGCAGACCATATAAATAGACTAATTTTGCAGTAGCAATAGTTGCCGATCCCCCTACTACTGTAGCTGTGGCTGTTGCTGTTAGTGAAAATAAATTTAGTTTTCGATCTGCTAAAAAGAAGGATTTTGTTGTTTTGATTTTTCTTGAGCTGATAAGACCTATGCCAATTAAAATCGACAGATAGATCAATAATACTGCAAGAGTCAAATCATATTGCATTGTTAACCTTTCCCAAAATCAAGGTTAACTATTTTAAATTTTCTTCTATTATCGATCACTAGATTCAGATTATTGTGATAAACAAAGATTTAATAGTTTTCGTCATTTGTTGTAAAAACTTTAGAAAGATTTATTTATTTTGCCAAATATCGATGGGATCAAAATAGAATTTTCAGACATATAATAAAAAAGCATTGGGTAGGAAAATTTATGAAATACGAAACAATCGAATTAGTAAAAGAAAATAATACTGCGACAATCATTCTAAACAGACCCAAAGTTCATAACGCAATGAACGAAAAAATGATGAAAGAACTCACAGAATGTTTTAAAAAATTAGAAAACGACAAATCAAAAATAATTATAATTACAGGAGAAGGTAAATCATTCTCAGCAGGTGCAGATCTAAACTGGATGAAAAGTATGGTCAACTATTCAAAAGAAGAGAACATCAAAGATAGTAAACTCCTTCTCAATCTCTATGAATCAATATATAATTCAACAAAACCAACCATTGCAAAAGTAAATGGACACGCTTTTGGAGGTGGACTTGGTCTTTTTGCTGCATGTGATATCGTTTTTGCAAAAAAAGACTGTAAGTTTGCATTCAGTGAAGTAAAACTAGGCATAATCCCTTCTGTAATATCAACCTATATAGTAAGAAGAATTGGACTTTCAAATATGAAAAGGCTTTTTATCACAGGTGAAAGATTTTCATCAGATTATGCAAAAGAAATCGGTTTAGTTGATTTCTGTTTAGAAGAAAAAGAAATTGAAAAATTAGTTGAAAAATATGTAAAGATACTATCTTCATCAGGGCCAAACGCAATAATAGAAATAAAAAAACTGATAAATGCCTGTGAAAAAATGAACAGAGACGATTACAAAAAACATACTGTTGAAAAAATCTCAGAATTGAGAGTTTCAGAAGAAGGACAAGAAGGAATAAATGCCTTTCTTGAAAAAAGAAAATCTAAATGGAGCGAATGAAATTGTTTAAAAAAGTACTTATTGCAAATCGTGGAGAAATAGCTGTAAGAATAATAAAAGCATGTCAGGAAATCGGCATAAAAACAGTAGCCATTTATTCCGAAGTAGATAAAGATGCTCCACATGTGCATCTTTCAGATGAAGCAGTAAACCTTGGAGATCCAACACCTATAGAAAGTTATCTGAACATTTCAAAAATAATAAAGATTGCTCAAGACACAAAATCAGATGCGGTACATCCAGGTTATGGATTTCTTGCTGAAAATCCTGATTTTGCTAAATCATGTAAAGATAAAAAAATAAAATTTATTGGCCCGTCACCTGAAGTAATTAGCCTGATGGGAGATAAAATAGCTGCCAAAAAAACAATGGAAAAAGCAGAAGTTCCAGTAATACCCGGCTATCATGGAGTAAAACAAGACGAAAAAACCTTAATAAAGGAAGGTAAAAAAATAGGCTTCCCTCTTCTAGTAAAGGCTGCCGCAGGCGGAGGGGGAAAAGGAATGAGGATAGTTCATTCCGAAAGTAAACTAAAAGAAGCAATAGAGGGAGCGAAAAGAGAATCAAAATCGTCTTTTGGTGATGATACTGTTTTTCTTGAAAAATATTTAGACAAACCAAGGCACATCGAATTTCAAATCCTGGCTGATGAACAGGGAAATGTAATCCATTTATTTGAACGTGAATGCTCCATTCAGAGAAGACATCAAAAAATCATTGAGGAAACACCATCACCAGTTATGACAGATGAGTTAAGAGACAAAATGGGCAAAGCAGCAATAAAAGCCGCAAAAGCAGTAAATTATACAAATGCAGGAACAGTAGAGTTCATGTTAGATAAAGACCTGAATTTTTATTTTATGGAAATGAATACAAGACTTCAGGTAGAGCACCCAATAACAGAGTTTACAACAGGTATAGACCTAGCAAAATGGCAACTAAAGATTGCAAGTGGTGAAAAGCTAACTCTGAAACAAAAAGAGTTATCTCAAAGAGGTCATGCACTTGAATGCAGAATATACGCCGAAGACCCAGAAAACGGTTTTTTACCAAGTATTGGAACACTAAAAAAAGTTGAAGGAGCAACAGGTCCAAATATTAGAGATGATACCGGTATTTATCCAGGTATGAAAGTAACGCCCTACTATGATCCAATGCTTTCAAAACTAGTAACTTTTTCAGAGAATAGATCAGATAATATCAAAAAAATGATTTGGGCATTATCCCACTATGTAGTTTTAGGAGTTACAACAAATATTTCATTTCTAAAAAAAGTACTTGAACATGATGAGTTTGTAAAAGGAAATATCACCACTCATTTTATTGATAACTATTTCAAAGATTGGACTATAGCAAAAGATGGACTGCCAATAGATGCCATAATTTCTCTAGCAGTTTATGATTCAATTCATAAAAAAACTCAGGAGACAGTTAGATTCAAAGAAGCTGATCCTCATTCACCATGGAAACACATGGGCAGATGGCGCGTTGGAAAAGAGGAGGTGTAATTATATGTTTATCAATTACGAGCACAATAATCATGTCTATAATGTTACAGTAGAAAAAAAAGAAAAACATTTTTTTATAACATATGATAACACAGAATACAAAATTCAAGCAGAAGAAATAAAACCAGGTCATCTAAAAATAAAAATCGGTGATAAAGTAATAAAATCAGTGATAACCGAAGGAAACAATGAAAAGTTTGTCTTTGTTGATGGAAATGTTTTCAAAGTAAAACCAGTGGAACTAACTGGGAAGGGTAAATCAAAAAAGAAGAAAGAAGAAGGAGACCTAAGTTCACCGATATCTGGAAAAGTTGTAAATGTTAAAGTAAAAAAGGGAGATAAAGTAAAAAAAGAACAAGTTTTAATGGTCATTGAAGCAATGAAGATGGAATATCTAATAAGAGCTCCAAAAAAAGGAACTATTAAAAAAATAAACTTTAAAGAAAACGATCAAATAGAAATTGGTCAAATCACAGCTGAAATAAAATAATGAATGGAGGAAAAAAATTTATGGAAATTATTGAAAGTAATATCCAAACCTCAAATAAGGAATATAAAGAGAATTACAAAAACTATGACAAATTAGTAAAGGATTTAAAAGAAAAAATTGCTGTTGCACAAATGGGCGGAGGTGAAGAGAAAAGAAAGTTACATAAATCAAGAGACAAAATGTTAGTAAGAGAAAGAATTGAGGCTTTGTTAGATCATGATACTCCTTTTATGGAATTTAATTCTCTAGCTGCATATGACATGTATAAAAACAAATCACCATGCGCTGGAATTGTCACAGGTATAGGTATTGTCCATGGTAGAGAAGTAGTAATAGTTGCAAATGATGCAACCGTTACAGGTGGAACATATTTTCCGATGACTGTAAAAAAACACCTTCGTGCTCAATCAATTGCTCTTCAAAACAATTTACCATGTGTTTATTTAGTTGACTCAGGTGGAGCTTTTCTACCACTGCAGGACGAGGTATTTCCAGATAGAGAACATTTTGGAAGGATTTTTTATAATCAAGCAGTCATGTCTTCAAAAGATATCCCGCAAATTTCTGCTGTACTAGGTAGTTGCACAGCTGGAGGAGCATATGTCCCTGCTATGAGTGACGAGAGTGTTATTGTAAAAGGAAATGGAACTATTTTTCTAGGTGGGCCACCACTTGTTAAAGCAGCAACTGGTGAAGAAGTTACAGCCGAGGAGCTTGGTGGTGCTGATGTACATTGTAGAAAAAGTGGTGTATCTGATCATTATGCTCATGATGACCCAGAGGCTATTTCTATTACCAGAAATATTCTTGAAAATCTGAATAGACCTGAAAAAACAAAACTTGATGTAAAAAAACCTGAAGAACCTGCTTATGATCCAAAGGAAATTTATGGGATCATCCCAAAAGATCCAAGAAAACCCTTTGATATTAAAGAAATAATTGCAAGGGTTGTTGATGGATCAAAATTCCATGAATTCAAAGCACTTTATGGCCAAACTATTGTTTGTGGCTTTGCAAAAATCATGGGTTATCCAGTTGGAATACTTGCAAACAATGGAGTTTTGTTTTCTGAATCTGCACTTAAGGGAACTCATTTTATTGAAATGTGCTGTCAACGTAAGATACCTTTAGTATTTTTACAAAACATTACTGGTTTTATGATTGGGAAAAAATATGAATCAGGCGGTATTGCTAAAGATGGTGCAAAAATGGTAAGTGCTGTTGCAACAGCTAATGTGCCAAAATTTACAGTTATAATAGCTGGTTCTTTTGGTGCGGGTAATTATGGTATGTGTGGCCGTGCTTATGAACCACGTCAACTTTGGATGTGGCCTAATGCAAGGATAAGTGTCATGGGCGGTCAGCAAGCAGCAAACGTTCTTTTGACTGTTAAAAAGGATCAAATGTGGAGAAAAGGTAAACAACTTTCAAAAGAAGAAGAAAAAAAGATAACTCAGCCGATCCTTAAAAAATATGAAGAAGAGGGAAGCCCATATTATAGTACTGCACGTATTTGGGATGATGGAATCATTGACCCTGTTGATACACGTATGGTTTTGGGTTTAGGAATTTCAGCATCATTAAATGCACCCATCCCTGACTGGAAACCAGGCGTATTTAGAATGTAGAAAAATTAAGATATCAATCTTTGTAATGCCTTGTATCCAACAATTGCATTTTTTTCTTTTACTATGAATGTTAGCTCTAAATCTATTGTTATTATATCTAAAATGTTTATGTTCTCCCAAGCAAAATTTCTGACTATTCTGAATAGAACACCAGGTGTTTTTGAAAGTTTCTTATCTATTGCAAAGGAAAGAGCTACAAGATTTTCTTCTATTTTTATAATTTTTTCATGTTGAAGGAATTTTTCTATTTTTTCTTTGTATCTTTCATTTGTAATGATATTTACAGTGTTTCTACCGTATATTATGTGTAATAAATCACCTTGTTCAAAGTGAATTACATCATAAATCTTTTTCAGTTTGTCAAATAAGCATGGTTTTTTCTGTAGATTTATGTCAATAATATGTGTTTTTAAGTTTACCTCTGAATTATTTGCATCAAAATTGATATTCTTAAATTTAGAATTGATTTTATCTGCGTATCTTCTGAGTGCTGCAACTATTGCATAATGAGCTACTTCTTTTCTTAATTCTTCTTCAATTTCAGGTTTTAGATGCTTTGCTACAGATCCATATGAAACTATCCTTTTTGCGATAGCCTCTTGGACGTAGATTTTCTCGTCTACTAATTTATGTACGACGTGGCTGATTGTAACCATCTTTTATCACGCTTTATTATTATTTCTAGCATTATATATAAACCTTTTTGTATAAATAACAACTAAAAACATTGTTAAATACTACAAATTATAACAAACCAGCATATACAAACCATAACATACTTAAAATGTATCTAATAATTAAAAAATCAAAAATGAAAAGTCTTAAATTTTAGTTTAATATACTCTTCAATAACCTATACATATAAGAAGCTAGGAGGAAGAAAATGAAAACAAAGATAAAAAAACAGGCAATGGAATTATATAACAACAATAATCAAAAACTTGAGATAGAGGAAATTATTGATATGATCATAGACAAAACAACAGATGAACTATTAGAACAGATACAAACCGAGTTTAACCAAGAATTTGAATTAGGAAACTTAAAACAACCATTAAGCATATCAAATGAATATTATCTAAACCTTAAATTAAAGGATATAAAAAATCAAATTAACAATAAGGATAATATTAAGTAATATTTATTTTTTTGATAAGGGATTAGGGCCAATTTTTTTAATTTGTTCAGTCATCTCTGTAATTAACTCTGCAAATTTTTTCCCTTCAGATGCTGAAACATACTCAAAACGGATTCTTTCTGGTTCGATTCCAAGTTCTTCTACCATTTTTTTAAGTAGTTTTATTCTTCTATTTGCTTTATAGTTTCCAGATTGATAATGACAATCTCCAGGGTGGCACCCTGCAATTAAAACTCCATCTGCACCTTTTTTTAGTGCTTCAAGAACATATACTGGATCAATTCTACCTGAGCACATCACACGTATTGTTTTAACGTTAGCTGGATATTTTATTCTACTGGTACCCGCAAGATCAGCTCCTGCATAGCTACACCAGTTACATAAAAAACCAATTATATTTGGTTCAAAATCAGCCATATTTACGTTCGACCTCCCTTTTAGCAAGTTCAACAGCCCTTGGTACCGACTCCATTATTTCAGAACTTAAGTTTTCACCAAACTCACAAGGAAGTTCACCAATATTTACACCAATTAGTTTGATATCCTTAGGAATTTTCTTTTCACCAAGTTTTTTACTCATCTCAATAGCCTGTGGAAGAGATAGATCATGAGGATTAGATGTATGAAAAGCAGATAACTCTTCAAAAGGTAAAAGTTCAACATCCCCAGGTTTTTTGTCTTTCCTTTTAACTGCATCGATTAAAATAGCTCTATCATGATCAATCATTAAATCAAGTAAGTTCATACCACCAGTAAATGCTGTATCAATCTTAACATCTGATCTTTTAATATGTTTTTTAAGTTCCTCAGCGACATGAATTCCAACGCCATCATCTTTTAAAATCGGATTACCTATTCCTAGAACAATTGTTTTTTTCATATATTACACTCCTCCACTCCTACTGAATGTCTTGTAGAGTTTTTTATTTTTATCATAAACATTTACCTTAAGTGGCATTCCACCCGGCAGGGTGTGTGTTGCACATGCAAAACATGGATCATATGCTCTAAATGCCATTTCAACCTTGTTCAATATTCCATCATCAATTTTTCCATTTTTTATAACACCTTTTGCTGCATCACGAATAGACATTGTTATTGCTCCAGCATTATTAGTTGTTGCAACAATTAAGTTTGCTTTTTTAATTAAGCCTTTTTTATCTAGTTTATAATGATGAATAAGAGTTCCCCTTGCTGCTTCAGTGACACCAAAACCTTCACCAGGTTCACCAACTGGATTTTTTATATCCTCTGATGTAATTTTTGGATCATTAATTAGTTCTTTAGCTCTTTCAGTTGCATATAAAAGCTCAATTAATCTTGCCCAGTGAAAGGCAAGTGTAGAGTTAATCGGTTTTCTACCGAGTGTGTTATACATTTTTTTGTATTCCTTGTCAGCAAGTGATGTAGCCATTCCCTCGGCTGCATTGAGCCTACCTAGTGGCCCTACTCTATATATTCCACTATCTTTACCATCTGTAAATCCATTCCAACCAATATCTTTTAGATACGGATATTTCATGTAGCTCCATTCCTCAACGCGTTCACGAATGTTATTAAAATAATCTTTTACTTCAAACTTTTTGTATTCCTTTGCCTTTTGATCGGTGACTCTTATTTTTCCATCATAGAAATTTACTTTATTGTCCTTGTCAACTAGGCCCATATTATAGGTTTTAAGTTGATAAGGATCACTAGTTATCAAATCCACGTAATCCTTGTTATCAAGAACTATATCTGAAAATAATTTTAAACTGAATTGAGCAAAATCAATACATGAATCTACCATTTTTTTAACATCTTTTACTTCATTGTTATCTAGGCCCTTTGATATACCACCAGGTAGGCCGCAAACTGGATGAGTTGCCTTTCCACCTAGAACACTAGTTATCTTTTGACCATAAGCACGGTGCTTTATCACTTTTTTACCAATATCAACACCTGCTTTTTCAATAACACCAAGAATATTTCTTTTAGCAGGTGGTGCATCAGGACCTACTACAAAATCAGGGCCCCCTAAGTAGTAGAAATGAAGTATATGATCATAAATAAAATATCCACAGTACATAAGTTCTCTAAGTTTTTTTGCTGTATCAGTTGGTTCAACATTGAATGCATCATCAAGTGCTTTTGTACTTGCCATATGATGAGCTACAGGACACACCCCGCAGATTCTACTAGTGATCTGTGGCATATCCTCAGCGCGTCTGCCTTCAGAGAATCTTTCAAAACCACGAAGTTCAGGAATCTGCAGATAAGCATTCTCAACATTTCCTTTATCGTTTAAAAAAATGCTAATTTTTCCATGACCTTCAAGCCTGGTTATTGGATCAATTGTAACTGTCTTCATTTTTTCATCACCTTCCTATTTATGATTGATGTCGGAAGAGTATATTTATAAAAAGTACCAATTGGATCGACTATATCGGAGATGAGTTCTTCGATTTCCTCTTCACTCATATTTTCTTCACCCTCGATTCCAAGAATTGATGCAATAGCTGATATCATCTTAGCTCCCTGATCCATTGCTTTTGGTGTCGGACCGTTACAACCGGTACACGGCATATTTGCATTAATACACCTTGCATCACATCCTGCTCTAGTTACCGGACCCATGCAAATTATTCCTTGAGCAAGTAGACATTCATCTTTAATTTTATCTACTTCATAGATACGTTTGATTTTCTTAATTTTCTTTTCACTTTTTTCATATTTGCATTCATCACATACTGATTTCTGCGGGCCAATAGATGAACCCTTAGGTGGAAGTTTATTTTCGACAATAGCATTAACTGCAGTCATAATTTGTTTTGGTGTTGGTGGACAACCATATAGATAATAATCAACATCAACTACTTGATCAAGGCTTTTTACGGTATCATAAAAATCAGGTAAAGTGAGTTCTCCTTCTTTTACTTTAGATTTTGTTTTTGGAACTATTTTTTTATCATTATCAGTAGATGGATTATCAATATATGCAACATCAAACACTTCTTTTTTATTTGCAATATTAGCAAGTCCAGGTATTCCACCATGAACTGAGCAAGCACCAAATGCTACAAGTATCTTTGATTTTTTACGAAGTAAATGAGCAAGTTCTTCTTGTTCTTCAGTTCGAACTGCTCCATTGAAAAAACAGACATCAATATGATTATCTTTCATATCCTTAACGTCTTTATATTTTGTATCAATTGCAACAGGCCAAAAAAGAATGTTAGCAATCTCAGCAATATCAAGGATTTTTTCATCAATATCAAGAACAGCTATCTCACAGCCGCCACAACTAGCAGCCCAGTAAAAAGCTAGGTTTAATTTATCTTTTTTTGACATAAAAGAGCCTCCATCGTCGTACATGAAATAAAATTTATCTTATAATATCTTCCCTTTTTTGTAAAGATAGGAGTTATATTATGTTTTTGTAAATACGTTTAAATAAAAAAATAGGTTTCACAAAAAATGGTAATAAAATGAACTATGAAACTGTCTCTTTTGAAATTAAAAAAAACTGTGCTTATATTACTCTCAACAGACCTGAAAGACTTAATTCTTTTGATATGAAACTTGGTAAAGAACTATATGACATTTTTAAAAAAGTAAGTTCAGATGATTCTATAAAAGCAGTTGTTTTAAAAGGAACGGGTAAAGGTTTTTGCGGTGGTGGCGATGTTAAAGAAATGCACATAGCTGAAGATAAA
>CAYYOO010000007.1:13403-16199 GCA_964473335.1 uncultured Thermoplasmatales archaeon | reverse complement strand
GAAAAAGCAAAAGAAATCGGTGTTGTAAACAAGGTTGTTAACAAAAAAGATCTTGATTCTGAAGTTGAAAAATATGTTGATATCTTTAGAAATTTTCCATCGATTGCTGTTGGAAAGGCAAAGATGCTGATCAACAAAAGCCTTGATAACAATATGAAAGATCATCTTGATCTTGAAAGTAAAACTGCATCATATGCAGCAGGAACTGAAGATTTTAAGGAAGGCGTAAAGGCATTTGTTGAAAAAAGAAAAGCAAGTTTTAAAGGTAAATAATCTTTTTTTAACCTAAATATAAATAAAATAAGGTAATTTTATATAGGATTTATCTATAAGAAATTTGCAATTTGACAAGGGGTTTTATAGTCAAATAGTAGGGAGAATAATATTTGTATTATATGTGATGACTTATGGGAATTGTTGATTTAACTTCAATGGGAGAACCTCAAGAAGAATTAAGAGAAGAAATTAACCAGAGATTAAAAAAACTTCAGGAAGAAGTTTCAGACTATTGTTATCAATGTGCAAAATGTACATCAGGGTGTGAAGCACATAAACTGCTCGAACTAGAACCGCATAAAATGGTTGCTTTACTAAAACGCGGTCTAATTGATGAAATGGTTAATAGTGAAATTATTTGGACTTGCATGAGCTGCTTTAAATGTAGGGAGAGATGCCCTCAAAAGGTTGCACCTGTAGATGTATTATTTGCTCTTAAAAACCTAGCAGTTGCATCAGGAAAACAAGTCCCAGGTAAATACACTCAGTGGCTGCAATCTGTTCTAGGAACAGGACTCTTGCAAGACATTAAAACAATCAATACTTCCGATAATAAAACAAAGAATAGGTCTGATTTGAATTTACCAGATATTTCAAAACCAGCTGATCCAGCTAAATTCCAAGGAATGATTTCAAAAATTGCTGTGGAGAAGATATAGGGGGAAATTATGATTATGAAATATGCACTTTATCCTGGTTGTGTGATGCCAACAGAACAATATGCTTATGAGATGAGCATTCGTGAGGTTTTACCAAAGCTTGATGTAGAACTAGTTGACTTAGAAAATTTTTCATGTTGTGGTGAACCAATTAAAAGCGTAAATCAAATGATGACACTTACTCTTTCAGCTCGAAACATAGCTATTGCTGAAAAAAAAGGTCTTAACATTTTTGCACCATGTCCGATGTGTCACTTGGCTCTTTCTGATGCTAAAAACATTCTTGACTCTGATTCCGAAATGAAAGATAGAGTCAACAAACACTTGTCTGAAGAAGGACTTGAATATAAAGGAACTTCAGAACTAGTCAGCATTCTTGATCTACTACATGATAAAATCGGAACAGATAAAATTAAAAAGAAAGTTAAAAAGAATCTTAATAATCTAAAAATCGCAACCCATTACGGCTGTCATTTGATTAGGCCTAGTGAACTAGGGCGTCCTGATGATTCTGAAAACCCTCAAAAGATTGAAAATATCTTAAAAGCACTGGGCGCTAAACCTGAATACTATCCTCAAAAACTTGACTGCTGCGGAGGACTTTTGAATGCTAATGATGCTGAATCAGCACTAACAAAGACTGGTGAAAAACTAAAAAGTGTGCAAAACCTTGGTTTTGATTGTTTCGTTGATACATGTCCTTGGTGTCACAGACAATACGATCAAAGGCAAGAAAAAGCAGGTGGAACGGTAGCAGCAAAACTTGAAGTTCCTGTTGTTTACTTAACTCAACTTATTGGCATGTCTATGGATATCTCTAAAGATGAACTTGGATTTGATCTAAATCAGAGTCCTGTTGAAAAAATTAAGGTCGGAGGTAAATAGATATGGCAAAAAAAATAGGTGTATTTGTTTGTCACTGCGGAATAAATATTGCCTCGAGTGTGGATGTCAATAAATTAGTTTCTTTTTCAAAAAAACTTGATGGAGTAGAGGTTAGTAAAGACTACAAATATATGTGCTCAGATGTTGGAGCAAATCTGATTAAGGACTCTATCAAAAAACATAAACTTGATTCAGTTGTGATAGCTTGCTGTTCCCCTCGTATGCATGAACATACCTTTAGAGGTGTAGTTGAAGAAGGCGGAGTTAATGCATTCAACCTTGAAATAGCAAACATTCGTGAGCAGTGCAGCTGGGTTCATGATGATAAAGAAAAAGCAACTGAAAAAGCTAAAGCTTTAATCAAGGGAGCTGTAGCTAAAGCTCGTTTTCTTGAGCCACTTGAATCTTCTTTAATTGATGTAGTTCCAAAAGCTCTAGTTATCGGTGGCGGTATTGCAGGAATTCAGTCCGCACTTGACATCGCCGATAAAGGCCATAAGGTGTATCTAGTTGAAAAGACACCTAGCATCGGTGGCCGAATGGCTCAACTTGATAAAACATTTCCAACTCTTGATTGCTCTGGTTGTATATTAACACCTAAGATGATGGAAGTATCTAATCATCCAAATATTGAGTTATTGACTTATTCAGAAGTTGAAAAAGTAGATGGAAGTATTGGTGATTTTAAAGTAACTGTAAAAAAGAAAGCAAGGTTTGTAGATATTGATAAATGTACAGGCTGCGGGGATTGTGTTGATGCATGTAGATTAAAGGGACACGTTGTTAGTGAATTTGATGAAGGAATCGGGAAAAGAAGTGCTATTTATATGCCCTTTCCACAAGCAATTCCATTGAAATGTACTATTGATAAAGATAGTTGTCTGATGCTTACTAAAGGAAAATGTGGAAAAGGTCCACTTTGTGTTGAAGCATGTGAAGTAGGAGCAATTGATTTCAAAGAAAAAGATGAAACAGT
>CAYYOO010000007.1:0-13303 GCA_964473335.1 uncultured Thermoplasmatales archaeon | reverse complement strand
AGCTGGTGCTGTAGGATAGGCTGCATGAGTGCACTCAAACAGATCTATTTAATTCGAGAAAAACTCGGAGATGATGTAGAAATAAATCTATGTTACACTGATATTAGAAGCTACGGTAAAGGTTATGAAGAATTTTACAGAAAAATCCGCGGCGTTAAAACAAATATGTTCAGAGGACGGCCTTCTGAAGTTAGGAAAAACCCTGAGAATCTAACTGTTGAAGTATTTGATACAATGACCTCAAAGCTATATGAAATAAAATCAGACATGGTCGTACTAGTTCCAGCACTCACAGCTAGAACTGATGTAAAGGACTTAGCAAAAAAACTAAGGATTTCACAAAGTGATGATGGTTTCTTTTTAGAAGCTCATCCTAAACTCAAACCTATGGATACAGCATCTGGTGGAATATTTTTATCAGGATGCTGTCAGGGTCCAAAGGATATTCAGGATACAGTAAGCCAGGCTAGTGGTGCAGCATCACGTGCTGCAAATATTTTATCAAAAGATAAACTTGAATCTGAACCATTGGTTGCTTGTGTTGATGAAGATCTTTGTTCTGGTTGTGGGACATGTATTAGTGTTTGTGCATATAGTGCAATTGAACTTGAAGAAGACAAAGACGGTAAAAAACAAGCTAAAGTTAATGAAGCACTTTGTATGGGTTGTGGAGCATGTGCTGCAGCTTGTCCATCAGGTTCTATGCAGCAGAAAGGATACAAAGATATACAAATGATACCGATGATTGATGAGACAGTTTAAAAAATAATAAAAAGAATTTATTTTTTCTTTCTCTTTTCAACCTCAATATCTTCTTTTATATCAGCTAGTCTCTTTGCTAGATCCATATAGTGATTGATATCAGTTTTTAAGTTTATCATAAGTTTTGCACCATCAGGACTTCCACCACCATGCATACAACCCGGAACGCCCGCTCCAATTGTAAGCCATTCAATGAGCCTACTTATTTTTGCACGTGTTTCACCTGAGGAATTTGCTTTTAAGTATTTCTTCAGTAGTTCACCATATTTTTCATTATTGATATCGGCACAAGACGGAAGACATCCCGTTTCAGCAATTCCACCAGCCATGTCTTGAGTTATCCTTTTTGTATCATATGGTAAGGTTCCGACATGAACTTTGTTTACATTTGAAAGTAGTGAATTTGGAATCCACACACCCGATGGATGTTTTTTACCTAAAGCACTCGCTGCTACTCCCATTCCAAAGGTAGTTTCATTATTGATTATCATTTGTGTGATCTTTTCACGAAATACTTTTTCAGAGAGGCCATTAGCTCTTGCCATTAAAGCAGCAGCGCCAATCATAAGATCCCCTTGGCCTGCGACACATCCTCCAATAGCTGCTCTATATGGTGCAATAAAGTTCATAACGGCTTTAAGTGCATATTTGAATTCTTTGTTCATAAAAACTCTTTCTTTTGGAATAAAGGTATCTTCAAACAATAGATATGCTTGAGTAATACCTCCTTTTTCAACAGGGATGTCAAAACCTTCTTCTAGTTCACGGGAGTCACTAGGATGTCTTGCTTCAACAATAGTCAAGTCCTTTGCATCTCGTGGTATTACAAATGATACAGCATAGTCTTTATCAGGTTCCTTATAACCCGTTCCAGGCATGATAAAGATCTCATTTGCTGCTGCAACTCCGCAGATCATAACTTTAGCGCCGCGTACAACTATTCCATCATCACTTTCACTAACAACATGAAGGCTCATATCAGGATCTTTTTGCATTGATGGCGACTTACTTCTATCTCCCTTTGGATCAGTCAAGGCTCCCGCTAGAGTGATATCATTTTCTTGAGAAGTCTTAAGCCATTTTTTAATCCTTTTATGATAATTTGTACCCATATCATTATCTATATCATAAGTAGCAGCATACATTGCGTTAAGTGCATTGAATCCAGCACATCTTCCACCAGTACAGGTTCCAGTGAGATTAAACATCAAACGTTTCATCTTAACATTAGCTATCATATCTTCAGCACTTTTTAGAATAGATAAGTAGCGTACTACTTTTTTATTTGTAAGATCAGATTTAGTTGTTAAAATATCTTTATATTCATCTTTTTGAGCTGCATCAAAAATTTGAGCATGCCCCTCAATTGTTCTTTTTGTAGCAGGGTGCGTTGTAACATCTTTTATCAGTTCACCAAATTTGTAAATGTTTGGCCTCATTTTCTTTAGACTTTCTTTATATTCCTTTGAAGTTTTCATAATTTATTCCTTCTCTAATTTAAATTCCCATTCACACCATAGATCCTCAGGGTGATCATCTGGCGGGCACATTTTACAAGTAACCTTAATATCAGGATTTATTTCTTTAGCAAATGATTTTAAAAAACCAAAACGAACTTGTTTACAGCCAAATTCACCTAGGCCCTTTTTTAATCTTGTATTTTGTACTCTGCATTTTACATTTCTTAGAATTGCAAAATTATCTGAAATTATTTCAATTTCCTTATCCTCTAAATCCATTGACCAAGCTGAAAAACTAAGTGCTTTCATACAAGATTTTACTGATTTATCCTTTATGTCAAAGAGTTTTTTTATCTTTCTTGCTTCAATCTTCCCCATCACTTCCCAAACACGGCGGTCAATTTCAGTTGCTACTTTTGTTCCATATTTTTCTTCAATAAACATATAGTAAAAACCGTCAACTGCCCACATGTTACGTAAGTGCATAAATACAAAATCAGCTAGTTTATCATCAGGGATTTTGTTGATTAGCTCAATGTCTTTTTCTCTACTCAAATTTTTCTCCTCAATTAATTTTTGAATTTATCTAAAATATAAAAAATGAGAAAATTATCCCATTTTTTCTTTTATTTTACTAGTAAGTTTAGGTATTACTTCGTACAAGTCCCCAACAATTCCATAATCAGCTGATTTAAAAATAAGTGCATCAGGGTCCTTATTTATTGCTACAACTATTCCACTGTCACGCATTCCCGCAATATGCTGAATTTGACCACTTATTCCAGCTGCAATATAGAGTTTAGGTTTTACCTTACGACCCGATAGACCAATCCAGTGATCTTCGCTGAGCCACTTTAAGTCAGCTGCAATGGGCCTGCTACATCCAACTGTTTTTCCCTTAATTACATCAGCGAGTTCATTAGCTAATTTTATATCATCTTTATTTTTAAACCCACGACCGCAGGATACAATTATTTCAGCATCCTCAACATTAACTCCTTCTGAAACTAGATCTTGGGTTTTAACATTCTTTGAACTGGATCTATCAAAATCAATTTTTTCTTTTTTGATTTCTCCTTTTTTTGAATCATCTTTTTTTAATGGGTCAAATGCCTTACCTGGAACAGTGACTATTGATGGTGTTTTATTGAATTTTTCAACAGCAATTGATTTACCGCTAAAAACAACTCTTTCAGCAACTAGTTTTCCACCTTCAAAATAGATATTATTTGAATCAACTACAACACCGCAATTAAGTAATCCACCGAGCCTTGCAGAAAGCTCCTTTCCGTTTTTATCTGAACCAATTAAAATAATATTATCTTTTGTTTTTTCAACTATTTTTTTGAAAATGTTTGCGTATTCTTCTGCTTTAAATTCATCTATGTCAGATTCAGCAATAAACGCCTCTTGGGCACCATAAGAAATATATTCCTTAGCTAATTTTTCATCAGCTTTTCCAATAATTACTGCTGTTACTTTTGATTTATCTTCCTTTGCAAGTTCAGTTGCTTTTGATAACATTTCGAAAGTGATTTTTTTATTATCTGAATATACTAAAACCATATTTTATCACCCTCCAAGTACTCCATCTTTAGCCAAGTTATCAACAAGTTTATCAACTGATTCATCAAGATCATTTTCATAGACTATGTTTTTTCGTTCCATACTCACACCTTTCAAGTCAACTGTTTCAACAAGAGGCGATAGATCAGAAGCAAGATCATCTGAGTTCCATTCTTTTATTGGTTTATTTGCAGCAGCTAGAATCTCCATTAGACTTGGAAGCCTTGGATCATTTATCTCTTTAGTAACTGTCACAAGAGCCGGATAGTTTGATTCAGTTGTAACGATTTTGTCACCAGTGTTTCTTTCAGCTGTGATTTTGTCTTTACTTGATTCTATTTTTTGAGCATAAGTAAGCTGTGGGATACCTAAAAGTCCCGCAAGTCTTGGACCTATTTGACCGCTGAATAAATCAACTGATGCCTCACCACATAAAATTAGATCGTATTCACCAATTTTTTTAATCCCTTCAGATAAAAGCTCAGCAGTCATATAGTAATCAATGTTTTCAGGAGCTTTAACAATAACTGCTTCATCAGCACCCATAGCAAGAAGTTCTTTTACTCTTTCTTTTGCATCTTCAGATGTAACTGTAATAACAGTTATTTTCCCACCGTTTTTTTCTTTAATTTTTATTGCTTCCTCGATTGCGTTTTTATCAATATCGTTAATTATCTGAGGAGTTCCTTTCAATATTGGTTTGTTTGAACCTTTATCTATTTTCATCTCAGATATATCAGGAATTTGTTTTGCACAAACAACTATATTCATAGATTTTTACCTCCTTTTTTTTCAATTTCAGATTCTCTTAAATTCTTTCTTTTAATCTTACCACTTTGAGTTTTTGGTAGATCAGTTACAAACTCAATTTCTCTAGGATATTTATATGGAGCAGCAACCATTTTAGTGTGTTTTTGAATGTCTTTAACTAGATCATCAGATGCTTTCTTTTGGTTATGTAAAATAACATATGCTTTTACAATAACACCACGTGTTTCATCGGGACTTGCTACAACTGCTGCTTCATGTACTTCAGGATGAGAAATAATTGCTGATTCCACTTCAAAAGGTGAAATCCTGTAACCTGATGCCATGATTAGATCATCGTCTCTACCCGAAAACCAGAAATAACCATCTTCGTCTTTATAGAGAACATCCCCAGTTAAAAACCAGTCACCCTTAAAACTATTATTTGTTTTTTCTTCTTTATTCCAGTATTCACGAAAGAGTCCTGGATCATCTCTTTTAACTGCAAGCATACCTGGATCATTAGGACCTTTGGGTTTACCATCTTTATCAACTATATCACAAATCTTTCCAGGTTGAGGTCTACCGCAGCTTCCAGGTTTTATATCAATACCTGATTGATTTGATAGATAGACCATAACCTCAGTCATACCAATTCCATCATAGATATCTAAATTCATTTTATCTTTCCAAATTTCTATTACTTCAGGATTAAGTGGTTCACCAGCACTAATACAGTGCCTGAGACTAGATAGATCATATTTATTTTCAAAGTCAGGAACTTTTACAAACAAACGGTAACAAGTTGGAACACTCGCTAGATTAGTTATTTTATATTTTTCAATTAGTTTGAACCATTTATTTGGATCAAACTTTCCATCATAAACAAAAGTAGTTATCCCATGTCGCCAGACATATAAAAAACCATTTCCTAGTGGAAAAATCCAAGATAAGTTACCAGTATGGCCTATGATATCATCTTCTTTAGCATTCTGCCAAAAAAGTACACTTGGATCGTTACCTGGAACCCAACGATGCAGATGCACTGCACCCTTTGGTGCACCAGTAGTACCAGATGTATAACAGAAAAACGCCATATCATCTTTACTTGTATCTTCGAGTGTTAAATCTTCAGATGCATTATCCATTTCATCAGTGTAAGATACTTCCCCTTCTGCTGGATTATCAACAATTATGATATGCTCAAGTGTGGGACAATTATTTTTTATTTCTCTTACTTCTGGTGCGTATTTAGCTGTTGTAATAACAGCTTTAGAATCACTATCATTAACTCTATATTCGACTTCTTTAGCTCTAAACATCACACTACTAGGAATAGGTACAGCACCAACTTTCACTCCACCAATAAAACTAATCTGAAAAGCAGGGATATCAGGAAGCCTTATTAGAAAACGATCACCTTTTTTAAAACCTAGATTCCTTAAAATATTACCAAACTTGTTTGTAAGGCGCTTCATCTCTGAAAAAGTAAATTTTTGGGTTTCTCCTTTTTCGTTTTCCCAATACAAACATATTTTATCTTTGTTTTTTCCTTCAGCATGCTTGTCTACACAATCATAGCCAATGTTATATTTCTCTGGTATCTCCCACGTCCATTTTTCATATTCTTTTTTGTAGTTAAAATCCCCCATTGTATCATACCTACTATTCAATTTATTATTCTATTATTGTGATTATGATGAAAATATAAGATAAAAATTTTTATATTTTTTATCTCAGTAAACTTCCAGCAATAACCATCTTTTGAACTTCACTTGTTCCTTCATAGATCTCAGTTATTTTTGCATCACGGAACAATCGTTCTATAGTGTATTCTTTAGTGTAACCATATCCACCATGGATTTGAACACCTTTAATTACAGCATCCATCGCAGTTTCACTAGCAAAGAGTTTTGCCATAGCCGCCTCTTTTGAGAAACGACCGCCTTTATCCTTTGCACTAGCTGCATTATAAACTAGGAATCGTGCAGCTTCAATTTTTGTAGCCATCTCTGCTATCATCCACTGGATTGCTTGGAATTTAGCAATGGGCCTACCGAACTGCTGTCTTTGTTTTGCATATTCAATACTTTCTTCAAGTGCGGCTTGAGCAATTCCAACGGCTTGCGATGCTATTCCAATCCTTCCACCATCTAGTGTGGAAAGAGCTATTTTAAAACCATCTCCTTCTTTACCGAGAAGATTTTCTTTTGGAACTTCCATATCTTCAAAAACAAGTTCTGAAACAAGATTTGCATTAATACCCATTTTATCAAAGATGCCGCCTACCTTAAAGCCTTTGAACTCTTTTTCTACAATAAAAGCACTTATTCCTTTTGCACCTTTTTCTTTATCAGTTACAGCAAACACAATAAAAATTCCAGCTTCAGGACCACTTGTTATAAATGTTTTATCGCCATTAATTATGTATTTATCACCTTTCAATTTTGCTGTCGTCTGCATTCCTCCAAGATCTGAACCGGCATTTGGTTCAGTTCCAGCAAAAGCACCGATTTGTTCGCCTTTAGCTAGAATTGGAAGATATTTCTTTTTTTGTTCATCAGTCCCAAGTTTCATAATTGGATAAGAAACCAATGAATTATGAACTGAAGTGATAACGCCAGTGGAAGCACATTTCTTTGATATCTCCTCAATAATTATTGCATAACTTATGATATCAAGACCTGCCCCACCATATTCTTTTGGAATAACTATTCCAAGAAGACCAAGCTTTGCCATCTTCTTCAGAATTTTATGTGGATATTCTCCTTTTTCATCAAGTTCTTGAGCAACTGGAGCTATTTCTTTTTCTGCAAACTCTCGCACCATTTTTTGTATCATTTTTTGTTGATCATTAAGTTCTAATTTCATGAGCTTTCGAATAAAATCGCTAAACATAAAGGTTTCTATACGTCAATAGTAGAAAAACCACAAAATATTGAGAAAGAAATATAACAAAAAAGCTGATTACAAAATACTAGGGGAGTTCTATTTGAAGAAAGGATATGTTCATGTTTATACCGGTAACGGCAAAGGAAAAACAACTGCTGCAATAGGCCTAGGGGTGCGTTGTGCTGGTAACAATTCAAAGGTTTATATGATCCAATTCATGAAGGGAAGAAAATATTGTGAACTAGTAACAATTGATGATATCAAAAATTTTACTTACTCTCAACATGGTAGAGATGAGTTTGTAAATAAAGAAAATCCTGAAAACATTGATATTGATCTAGCACGAAAAGGTTTTACTAAAGCTAAAGAACTAATTGAAAGTAATAAGTTTGATATGATAATTCTCGATGAAATAAACGTGGCAGTTGATTTTAATTTAATAGGTCTAGATGAAGTATTAGACCTAGTTGAAAATAAACCAGAAGGTCTTGAACTTGTACTAACTGGGAGATACGCAAATAAGGAAATCATGAAAATTGCTGATTATGTAACCGAGATGCTTGAAATCAAGCATCCCTATCAAAAAGGCGTTCAAGCACGAAAAGGATGTGACTATTAATGGATAAAAAAGAACTTGAGAAAATAAGAAAAGAAAGGAAAAATTGGGAAAAAAATTGTTACAATAAAATCCTTAAAAAACATCCTGAAAGAAAAGAAAAATTTGAAAATCTATCATCAAATGAAATAAAAAATTTGTATGATCCAACTGATATCTCAAAACTTGATTATCTAAAAGACATTGGTTTTCCAGGTAAATATCCATTCCTACGTGGTGTGTATCCTACGATGCATAGAGGAAGGCTTTGGACTATGAGACAATTTGCTGGTTTTGGAAGCGCTGAAGAAACTAACGAGCGATATAAGTATCTACTTAATCACGGTGAAACAGGTCTTTCTGTTGCTTTTGACTATCCAACACTCTATGGTTATGACACTGATCATCCTCTTGCCCGTGGTGAATTTGGAAAATGTGGTGTAGCGATTTCAAGCCTTGAAGATATGGAGATACTTTTTAGCGATATTCCAATTGATAAAGTAACTACTAGCATGACTATCAATGGTCCAGCGCCAATAGTATGGGCATTTTATATTGCAAATGCTGAAAACAGAGGTATTTCTAAAAATGTGATCGGCGGAACAATTCAAAACGATATTTTAAAGGAGTATATCGCACAAAAAAGCTATATTTTCCCACCTGAGCCATCTATGAGGCTTATTGTTGATACTTTTGAATATGGAAGTAAAAATGTTCCCCGCTGGAACACGATTAGTATATCCGGGTATCACATTAGAGAAGCAGGTAGTACAGCTGTTCAAGAACTAGCATTCACCGTTGGTGATGGTGTTGAATATGTTAAATGGGCACTAAATAGAGGTCTAAAAATCGATGATTTTGCACCTCGTCTTAGTTTCTTTTTTAATGCACACAACGATTTTTTCGAAGAAATTGCTAAATATAGAGCCGCAAGAAGAATATGGGCAAAAGAAATGAAAAAACTTGGTGCTAAAAAAGATAGAAGCATGCTAATGCGTTTTCATACTCAAACCGCTGGATGCAGCCTTACTGCTCAGCAGCCTGAAATAAATATTGTTCGTGTTGCAATTCAGGCTCTAGCAGCTGTTATTGGTGGCACACAATCTTTACATACTAATAGTATGGATGAAGCACTTGCCCTTCCTTCTGAAAAAGCAGTAAGAATTGCACTTCGTACTCAGCAGATT
Source organism: uncultured Thermoplasmatales archaeon (assembly GCA_964473335.1). Lineage (GTDB taxonomy): Archaea > Thermoplasmatota > E2 > DHVEG-1 > DHVEG-1 > CAYZTD01. Next base: position 4,094 of record CAYYOO010000007.1, on the reverse strand, counting down.
ATCGCCCATGAAAGTGAAGTTACAAACACTATTGATCCTCTTGGTGGTTCATATTACATTGAGTGGCTCACTGATTTAATGGAAGAACAAACCTACAAATATTGGGATAGAGTAGAAAAATTAGGTGGAGTAGTACCTGCTATTGAAAAAGGTTTTTATCAAAGAGAAATAGCACAAGCCGCATATAAATATCAAAAGGAAATAGATGAAAACAAAAGAACAGTTGTTGGTGTGAATAACTATCAACTAGATGAAGAACCAGACATACCAATTCTAAAAATGGATGAAAAAGGTGAAGAAAGACAGATCAAACGTTTGAATAAACTTAGAAAAAACCGTAATAATCAAAAAGTAGAGCGTAATCTTAAAAACTTAAGAAAGGCAGCTGAGGGAAATGAAAATATGATGCCGCATATTCTTGATTGTGTGCATTCTTATGCAACACTTGGTGAAACATGTCAAGTGTTGCGTGAAGTTTTTGGTGAATATGAGGAACCTGCAATATATTAGAGATCATAACTATCAGATTTTCAAACTTAAAAAAGAAAAAATATAAGTATTAGATGTTAACATACAATTAAGTGAGTATGACAATGAAAAAAAAGTATTTAACAAAAAAAGAAAAATATTCTCTAAAAAAATTAGTAGAGAGTAGAAAAAAATCAATTCTTTATTGTTCTAAGGCTCATTAAAATTTTCTCTTAACCATTTTTCAATATATTTCCCATATTCTGATTTCATGATATTTTTAATTTCTTTTGATCTTTTCTTAAAATTTTCAGAGGCAAAATCTAAGATAAAATTGATATCATCTTGTTGTAAAATAATAAATTCTTCATTTTCATTACTTGCTTCCAAACATAATCTATTAATTTCAATTATCTCTTCTTTATATAGGTAATTAATCATTTAAAAAGTATATAACCAGACTTCAGATATAGTTTACCATTGAAGTGTAGAAAACTTAGTAAAATAGCATATAAAAAAAAACAAAAATGATTTATCTATTTTAATCATATTGAGAACCATGGAAATATTATGAACAGAAAAATAAGAGTACTAATTGCAAAACCAGGTCTTGACGGCCACGACCGTGGTGCAAAGATTGTTGCACGAGCACTTAGAGATTCAGGAATGGAAGTAATTTATACTGGCTTACATCAAACAGCGGATATGATTGTTGAAGCAGCAATCCAGGAAGATGTTGATGTAGTAGGACTTAGCCTTCTTTCTGGTGCGCACATGACTCTTTTTGTTGATGTTGCAAAGCTACTAAAAGAAAAAAATATGAGCGATGTTTTGGTTCTCGGCGGTGGAATCATTCCTGAAGAGGATATCCCAAAACTTAAAAAAGAAGGGATCTCAGCTGTTTTTGGCCCAGGAACACCTTGTGAAGAAATTGTTAGTTACATCAAAAAGAACGTGAAATAATGAAAAATATTGCAAAAAAGGTTTTAAATGGTGATCCTAGAAGTATCGCTCGCCTTATCACTCTTTCAGAAAATAACGATCCAATTGCTACAAAAGCTATGAAAGAAATACACAAAAAAACAGGTAAAGCCCATGTGATAGGTATCACGGGTGTCATGGGTAGCGGGAAAAGTACTCTGATTTGTGAACTTACTAGACTTTTTAGAAAAGAAGGTAAAACTGTTGGAATAATAGCTATTGATCCAACTAGCCCCTTTTCAGGTGGTGCTCTACTTGGCGATAGGGTTCGTATGATGCAACTAGCAATGGATGATGGAGTCTTTATTCGCAGTATGGGCACCCGCGGAATGCTAGGCGGACTTACTAGTGCAGTTTATGATGTAGTAGAAATCTTAGATGCATCAGGTAAAGATGTAGTAATTGTTGAAACCGTAGGTGTCGGTCAAGCTGAAGTAGATATAATAAAAATTGCTGATACAACTCTAGTTGTAGTGGTCCCTGGCCTTGGTGATAGCATTCAAACACTTAAAGCAGGTGTTATGGAAATTGCCGATATCTATGTAGTAAATAAGGCTGATAGAGATGGTGTAGAGCAAACTATTGCTGAAGTTGAAAGCCTTGTTGATATAACGTGTTCAGAAAAAGAAAGAAAAACACCAGTTCATCCAACCGTTGCAAAAGAAAGTAAAGGAATAGATGATCTTTTAAAAGAAATTGATGAACATAAAAAATATCTAAAAAAAACAAATAAGTTTGAAAAACAAAGAAGACTTAGGTACGAAGCTGAATTAGTTGAAATCATAAGAAAACGGCTTATGAATTTTATTTTTGATGAAAGTATCTTTAAAGAAAAAATTGAAGAACTTCTTGATAAAATTAGTAAAAAAGAACTAGATCCATATACCGCATCTGAAGAGATACTTAGTAAAATTTTAAAATAAAAAAAGAAAAAAATTATTTTCCTTTAAAATTAGCTTTTCTTTTTTCAAGAAACGCTTTCATACCTTCCTTTTGGTCATGAGTTGAAAAACTACTTGAAAAATATGATACCTCAAGTGAGTTTGCAGTTCTAAGATCTACATCCATTCCTTTGTTTACTAGAGCCTTTATAAAATTAGTTTGAACCGATGATTTTGAGGCAATCTTTCCTGCAATCTTTTCAGCTGTTTCAATTAGTTTATCATCATCAACTACCATGTTTACTAGACCAATATCATGTGCTTCCTCAGCACCTATGTTTCTTCCTGTAAGAAGTAGTTCCTTTGCTTTCATGCGGCCGACTAGCCTTGGAAGGCGTTGAGTTCCACCAAAACCAGGACTTATCCCAAGGTTTATTTCAGGCTGACCTAGTTTAGCATTTTTACCTGCAATCACTATATCACATGCCATAAGTGTTTCACATCCTCCACCAAGTGCAAAACCATTTACTGCTGCAATAAAAGGAAGGCGTGATTTTTCAATTCTAGAGAGCAAACAGTGACCTTTGTCTGAAAAGGTTTTTGCTTCAAGTGGCGTCATATCTGCCATCTGAGAAATATCAGCACCAGCAATGAATGCTTTACCTTCACCAGTGAGAATAGCTACCTTTGTTTTTTCATCTTTTTCAAGGTCTTTAACTGCATCAGATAGTTCAGTAATAGTTTCTAGATTTAGTGCATTTAGTACTTTTGGCCTATTAATTATTATTTTAGCTATACCATCTTTTTTTTTAATTATTATATTTTTATAAGCCATATTTTTCACCTACTTATTATAATCATAAAACCCTTTGCCTGTTTTTCTACCTAAGAATCCAGCTTGTACCATCTTTTTTAGAAGTGGACATGGCCTATATTTTGAGTCATTAAAGCCATCGTAAAGTACTTGCATAATGTGAAGTACAACATCCAGGCCGATTAAATCAGCTAGAGCCAAGGGACCCATTGGATGATTCATTCCTAGTTTCATTACTTGGTCAATATTTTCAGCAGTACCAATTCCTTCATTCAAACAAAATACTGCTTCATTTATCATAGGCATTAAGAGTCTGTTACTAACAAACCCTGGTCCATCATTTACTTCTACAGGTATCTTACCTAGTTTTTCAGATAGATCATTAATTGTTTTTGCAGTTGCGTCATCTGTTCTAAGACCACGTATTACTTCAACTAGTTTCATTATTGGTACCGGATTCATAAAATGCATTCCAATGAATTTTTTTGGTCTTTTTGTGACACTTGCTAGATCAGTTATTGGAATGGTGCTAGTGTTACTAGCAAGAATGCATTCTTTTTTACAGACATCGTCAAGTTCTTTGAATAGTTCTTTTTTTACTTTTACATTTTCAAATATTGCTTCTATTACAATGTCACATTCCTTCATATCTGAAATGTTAGTAGTCCCTTTTATTTTTAATAATATTTTTTTCTTTTCATCTTCAGTTATTCTTTCCTTTGCTACACTTTTACTTAAAAACTTATCAATCTTTGCAATTCCTTTTTCAACATATTCTTTTGTGATATCGCGTAAGATTACTTCGTGACCTGCTTTTGCTGAAACAAGAGCTATTCCATGTCCCATTTGCCCAGCGCCTACTACACCAATTTTTTTAATCATCATTTTATTTTTCACCTCTCAATAACCATTTGTACTGCATTTCCTCCGCCTAAGCAGATAGTTGCTAG